>JAZRUS010000029.1:0-25730 GCA_045652665.1 Eubacteriales bacterium
GGGGCTGATGATATGCCAAGCCTGCGGCTTGGATAAAAAAATTAAGCAACCCAGAGGGTTGCTTAATTTTTTGGAGGCGCCACCCAGATTTGAACTGGGGGATAAGGGTTTTGCAGACCCGTGCCTTACCACTTGGCTATGGCGCCGTATTTAGAATGCTCTAATATTATAGCAAAGCATTTTCATTTTGTCAAGAGGTTTATTGGAATTATTAAAAAAGTTTTGTTTTTTAGTTTTCACTATAGAATATGCGGTAAGGTATCACCTGGTGACGGTTTCTATATACGTACACCAATCGTATATATGTCTGCTGACGGTTTTTGGTGCTTTGCGGTGCCAAATTTGATAAGATTGTTTTAAACAAATCAGCTTGCTAAGCGATTATATTCTTTCTGCTTGGCAAGCTGATTTTATGTCTTTATGACTATATTTGTTTGCATAATAGGATGTTTTAATCGTTTTTGCATCTATTACCGGCGGTGAAATTAATATTTTATTTCTTGTAAAAGTTTTCGGATCTCGTTGCTGTGGCGGGTGGGGCGGGATCAAGTTTTTGTTCCGCTATTCCGAGCGCGTCCTCAGGGCGCATCCAGGGCTTTTTCTGAATCGCGCTCGTCTCTTCGTGAGTAAGATATCCCTTATATGCGGTAAGGCTTCTGCGATAGAAGCCGTTTTTGATACAGCAGAGCTCTACGCCGTCGTTCAGTATGCTCATTATCATTGGGAGCATTTCGGATGCGTATGCGAGTGAGGCGGAGTTTGCAATCGCACCGGGAATGTTAGATACGCAGTAGTGTACTATTCCGTTGACAACGTATCTTGGATTATCGTGATGCGTCTCGCGGCTTGATTCTATAGCGCCCGGGCAGTCGTTTGATATATCCACAAGCACCGAGCCGGGCTCCATCAGCTTAAGCATTTCCTTATCGATCAAGAAATCGGTGCGCTCCTTCTGCCACTTAACGCAGTTGAGCACCATATCGGTCTCCGGAAGGACGGATGTAATGGCCTCCTTGCTGCAAAGCATGGTGTTGATCTGCCTGTTATATCTGCCGAGAAGAGTGCGTAAAAGGCCTGCGTTTATATCCATTACCGTGCAGTTTGCGCCGAGTGCGTGAAGTATCTCAAGAGCGCCTTGACCCACAACTCCCGCGCCGAGTATAAGAACGTTCATTCTCGGAGCACCGGCAAAGCCGCCAACGAACTTGCCCTTTCCGCCGTTTATAGTAAGCATTGATTCAAGTCCGAAAAGCGCGCCCTGCTTGCCCGCCACTTCGCAGTTCGCAGATCCGTACTGGTGCGCGTCCTCGGCGGTAAAGGCTATACATTTGCTTTTGAGTATAGCGTCCACCTCCTCGGGGTGTCCTGCGGGGTGAATGCACCCGAGGATTATCTGCCCCTCTCGCATAAGCGGATATTCACAGTCGGTGAATTCCTTAACCTTTGCGACCATATCGCAGCCTGCCCATATCTCCTTTGCAGACTTGACTATCCTTGCGCCTGCCTCGGCGTATTTCTCATCGGGAAATCCTGCCATTTTACCGCAATCGTGCTGCGCCCATACCTCATGTCCCGACGCGACGATGATTTTTACCTCGTTGGGTGTGGTGATAACGCGGTGTTCGCCCACCTTTATGTCTTTCAGTATGCCGTAAATCATTTTTTGCTCCGTAATGTTTTTGTAGATATTTTTACCGTACTTGAAAATTATATGCTAAGGCATTATCATATCACATGCGCGACACAAAATCTGACTTTTCTTGATCGTAGCGACAGTCCGGATTATAAAAATACAACAAAAAACGGAGTCTACACTGAAATGCAGACTCTGATAGATATTAGATTTTTTAAATTTCTGCTGTAACCTTTTCTTCGGAGGCTTCCGCGGCACTGCCGGGGATCTCCATCTGACCGAGTCTGTTACAGCGGTCGCATAGCTGCTTTGCTATCTCCTCACGGCTGACACCGTCCTTGAATATATCGGAAAGCATTACGGCACGGTCAACTATGTATTTCTTTTCGTTTTTCTTGTAGTATGCGACTGTAATCGGTACGTCCATATTTTTCCTGAGAAGAACACTGCCGAGAACGGTAAATCCGGGATGGAAGCCCTCAAGCACGTCGAGATATCCCTTGTCGGATATTTCGGGGAAAATTATCACGCTCTGTCCTGCCTCAATCGCTTTAACGCTTTCGTCTACGGTCTTTTTAAATCTCATATCGTGGTATGTGGAGATAAGATTTATGCCCTTATAGAACATATACGTTAGCGGAGAAGCTATGATACAGAAAAGTCTTGCAAGATGAATGTTCCAGTGCTTTTTCTCGTGATAGAATACTCTCGTCTGATACTTATACAGGGATATCAGACCGGAGTTCATCTCCGAAGCACCCCAGAATCTGAACGGAAGGTTGCCGTACAGCTCCCATGAAAGCGGAGCAGCGGTACCAACGTGATTTGAAAGTATAATGGTAGGTTCCTCGATCTCGTCACCGAGGTAAACAAATTCCTTTTCCTTTACGAATATTCGCATGATCTTCTTGACCACTCTGAACCAAGGCTTGCGAATATCCTTGTAAGATCCATTGGACATTGGCTTTTCCTCCTTTAGCGTTTTTTGTCGTATTTAATTAAACGCTGTTGAGATTATAGCACAAAATCGGCTGTATGTCAACCAACCGCAGTTTTTTACCAAGTTTTGGTAGTTTGTATGACAAGTGGGGAGTCCGATTCTCAGGCGATTTTTTGCTTTGAATCTCTTGCGCTGGTCTTTCCTTCGGGACGGATATCTCCTGCCTTCGTAAGAGCAATTTTCGTGAGGAGCGGACCGATAAGCTCGTATACCAGCACGGCAAACAGCGTAATGCTTGCGACGATATGTCCTTCGGGACCGAGTTTCGCGGCTTTATCAGCCATTCCGAGCGCTACACCTGCCTGAGGGAGCAGGGTAATTCCAAGGTACTTTACGATGTTGGGACTGCACTTCACGGACTTTGCGCTGAGGTAGGCTCCGGCGTATTTTCCAACCGAGCGCGAGAGTATATAGACAAGACCTATAACCACGGCCGCAAGGCTTGAAAATACCGTTAGATCAAGCTCGGCTCCGCTGAATACGAAGAACAGGACGAACAGCGGCGCCGTCCATCTGTCGACACGGTCCATAAGCTCCTCGGAGAAATCGCATATATTGCAGAACACCGCGCCGAGCATCATACATACGAGCAGGGACGAGAATGCTATGTGAACACCGAAAACGGTAAGACCTATCGTCGTCGGCAGCATAGAGAGCGCAACGGTAAGCATCACGAAGGTTACCGATACCGCAAGGCGCTTTGAGCGGGAGTGGAAGAATCTTTCGCAGAAGGTGAAAAGCAGTCCCATAACGAAACCGAGAGCAAGTGAGAGGACTACTTCAAGTATCGGTTCAAGAACCATTGAAATCACGTTGACCTCGCCGACGTTAAGCGCCCGCGCCACGCCGAACGATACCGCGAAAACGACGAGACCCACCGCGTCGTCAAGCGCGACGACGGGAAGGAGCATATCTGTAAGAGGACCCTTCGCCTTATACTGTCGCACGACCATAAGCGTTGCCGCCGGGGCGGTAGCAGTAGCAATAGCTCCGAGCACGATAGCCGCGGAGACCGAGAGCTTATCCGGCATCGCGAAATGAAGCGCGATAAGAGCGGCGTCTACTATAACTGTAGTAACGATAGCCTGAAATATTCCTATAACGGTTGCCTGTTTTCCAATTTTTTTAAGCTGAGATACGCGGAATTCGTTTCCAATAGAGAAGGCGATAAACCCGAGCGCGACGTCGGACAGCAGGGAAAAACCCTCCACCTCGTCAAGCGATATAAAGCCTATGCCCTGAACGCCGAATGAGCCCAGAACGAACGGACCGATAAGTATTCCCGCAACGAGATACGCCGTTACGGCAGGCAGGTTGAGAAGCTTCGCAACTCTGGAAAGCATAAGTCCTGCAAGAAGTGCAATAGATAAACCGAGCAGCGTGTACATTTTCTTATCCTCTTATATGACCAATGATTTGAGCCTTGGGAGTACCAAGGCTCATCAAACGGAAGTTATTATACAACTTAACTTTGAGTTTGTCAATATTTTTCGAAAAAATAATTTACAATTATTTTGCTATATCCTTTATAACCTCACCGGCGATGATAAGTCCTGCCACAGCAGGAACGAACGATACGCTTCCGGGAGCGTGTCTGCCTGCCGTGCCGTCCGCTACGGCGCGTATCGGCTCTTCCCTTGAATACACGACCTTAAGGCGAGGAATGCCGCGTTTTTTCAGTTCATATCTCATAACTCTTGCGAGAGGGCAGACGGATGTTTTGAAAATGTCGGAAACCTCAAAGGCGGTGGGATCGAGCTTATTTCCCGTTCCCATAGAGGAAATTATTTTTATCCCAAGCGCATGAGCTCTCTCGATAAGCTCAAGCTTTGATGATACCGTGTCTATTGCGTCAACGATATAATCAAACTCGGAAAGATCGACCGTGTCGGCCGTGTCCTTGGTATAGAATAGACGCTTGCACTCCACCTTGCAGTCGGGGTTGATATCCAGAATTCGATCGCGCATGACGTCAACCTTCGGCCGTCCTACCGTCGAGTGAAGCGCGACGGTCTGTCTGTTTATGTTCGATTCGGAGACCGTGTCCGCATCGACTAGCAGAACTTCACCGACTCCGGCGCGGCAGATCGCCTCTGCTGCATGACCGCCCACGCCGCCAATGCCGAAGATCGCAACACGTGCCGAAGATAATTTCTTTATTCCGTCCTCTCCGAGAAGCATAGCACTTCTTGAGATCCTTTCGGGTGTTTTGTTGTTCATAACGATAAATGTAAACCTTTATTTACTAAATTTCGCCTCTTGCGATTGCCTTTACAAGATTAAGATTTTCGTCAACGATTATAAGATCTGCGTCGTAGCCCACCTCTATTTTTCCTTTATTGAGCTTCATAAGTCGCGCGGGATTTTCGCTCGCCATTGCGAATGCATCTTCCTCCGGAATGCCAAACTCAACCGCATTTCTTACGCATTGGAGAAGCGTTGCGGTAGAGCCTGCAAGGTTTCCGCCCTGAGTCAGCGCGGTGCCGTCCTTGACTGTTATTGTCTGACCGCCAAATTCATATTCTCCGTCACCGAGACCTGTCGCACGCATGGCGTCGCTTATCAGAATTATTCGTTCCTTGCCGTAGATTTTGACGAGCATTCTGACCGCCGAGGGATGAATATGCTTTCCGTCCGAGATAAGCTCGGCGAACACTCCCTCCGTGTCGCTTCCCGCGCCTATCGGACCGGGGGCGCGGTGATGTATTCCGCGCATAACGTTATACGTGTGTGTAAGGCTGGTTGCGCCCAGAGCAAATGCTTTCTTTGCGGTATCGTAGTCTGCGTCCGAATGACCGAGCGAGACCTGCGCGGGGCATTCCGGGATGAACTTATCCGCGCCCTCGGTTTCCGGCGCAATTGTGATCCTCTTAACGTTTTTACATCTTTTGAGAAGCTCAAGTGATGGCGGAATAATGTATTTTTCGTTCATTGCGCCCTTGTATTTCTTGTTTATGAAGGGGCCTTCCATGTGAAATCCGAGGACGTTCGCTCCGCGCCCCGCGGTTATATTCTGTGAGGTCGCGGCGATAATATCCTCCTCGCCCATCGACATCGTCGTAGGATACCAAGAGGTGGTGCCTTGGGAAAGAAGCCAGTCGGACATCTCCTCGATGCCTCCCTCCATAGTATCGTATCCGATGCAGCCGTGTATATGTATATCAATAAGACCGGGATAGACCTTGCATCCGCTGAAGTCGATGCCCTCGGCATTGGTTTTTCCTATTGCGGTGATAATACCGCCATCTACGGAAATATCCGTCACTTCTCCCTTGAGGAGCACGTTTTTTATTATCATACATTTATCTCCGGCAGCTTTTCCTCTATTTTATCACAACGTCCCGCTAAAGTCAATAAAGCTATTGATTTATCGGAGATTTTAGTATATAATGAATTTGATCAAATAAGAAATTGGAGTCAGAACATGCTTTCGAGAATTTACTCCTCCGGTATATTTGGAATAGACGGCTTCGAGGTCGTCGTTGAATGCAGCGCATGGGACAGGATACCGCGCTTCGACCTTGTCGGTCTGCCGGATGCGGCTGTTAAAGAGGCGAAGAACAGGGTTCAGTCCGCCTGCGAAAACAGCGGATTTAAGTTTCCTGCACTTGATATAATGATAAATCTCGCGCCTGCCGACGTTAAAAAGGAAGGATCGGCGTTTGATCTTGCGATAATAGCCGCAATTTTGCAAAGCGACGGAATAATTCCGAGGGATTACGATTTTTCCGATAAATGCCTCATAGGTGAGCTGTCGCTGTCGGGTGACGTGCGTCCCGTGGGCGGCGTCCTGCCTATGACCGTATCCGCCAGAGATCTTGGTAAAAGGGAAATATTTGTTCCGTACGACAATGCCGGAGAGGCGGCGGTCGTTGACGGTATAAAGGTTTACGGAGTGCGGACTCTGCGTGAGTTCCTTGACCACGTAAGGGGCAGGGCGCACATAATACCGACGACATACGATATCGAAAGCTTCGAGAGCAGGAAATTTGCCACGGGTCTTGACTTTTCCGACGTTCGCGGGCAGTATAAGGCAAAAAGAGCGCTTGAGGTTGCCGCCGCAGGCGGACATAACGTGCTTATGATAGGACCTCCCGGCGCGGGAAAGTCGATGCTGGCAAAAAGGCTTCCGTCAATACTGCCGGATATGACCTTTGCCGAGGCACTTGAGACCACTAAGATACATTCTGTCACGGGGATGCTGAAATCAAACCTTGTAACCGAGCGTCCCTTCCGCTCGCCGCATCACACGGTAAGCCGCATAGGTATAGTCGGCGGCGGAGCAAGCCCGAAGCCCGGAGAAATATCCATGGCTCACAACGGCGTGCTGTTTCTCGACGAGCTGCCGGAATTTCCGAAATCCGTCAGTGAATCCCTGCGTCAGCCGCTTGAGGACGGAGTGGTTACTGTGACGCGCGCTGTCGCAAGCGTTACTTATCCTGCGCGCTTTATGCTTGTGTGCGCGATGAACCCTTGTAAATGCGGATATTTCGGTGATCCCAACCGTCAATGCACCTGCACCGCGGCATCGGCAAAGAAGTACCTTGAACGTGTAAGCGGTCCGCTTCTTGACCGAATAGATATAGAGATTGAGCTGCCTTCGGTATCCTACGACGAGATATCCGGCAAATCAGCGGCGGGTGAGCCTTCGGAAAAGATACGCGAGCGAGTGAACCGCGCCCGAAGATTCGCCGCCGAGAGGTTTGCTGCGGCAGGTGATAGATGTGACGTTTTGAATTCCAATATGCCGGTCGATATGCTACACCGCCACTGCGTACCGAATAAGGAGGCCTCAGAACTTATGCGTGCCGCGTTTGAAAACCTTGGACTCTCCGCGAGAGGGCATGACAGGGTTCTCAGAGTTGCGCGCACGATTGCCGATCTTGATGGCGCGGAGGTCATTGGGGCAGAGCACATTTCCGAGGCTATAATGTACCGCTCTCTTGACAGAAAATACTGGAAAAGATAAAAATTTCAAAAACACTTGACAAAATGCTGTGATAGTTGTATAATCAACACATAAACCGAAGAGAAAGAGTAGTAGCCTCGTATGCTCATCTAAAGAGAGTCGCAGACGGTGTGAGTGCGACGTTGAGTTGCGTTGTGAATGGACTTCCGAGGGCGGACCGAAGGCGTATATGCTGCGTAGGCTCCGACGGCGGCACCGTTATCTGCACAATGTATGTAAGTACATGAAGAGAAAGCCTACGCTTTGAAAACGGGTGGCACCGCGATATTTTCGCCCCGAACACAGATCATACTGCGTTCGGGGCTTTTTAATCAAAAAGTGACACGGGTGGCGTGATAAGGCTTTTTTGGAAAGGAAATGATATGACAGTTGCGAATAGGCGATGGCGAAGCTGAAACAGACGCTATGCAAACGATTATTTACAAAAAAACAGGATGGAGATAACAAAATGAATAAGTACAGAGAATACGATAATTATCTTAAGGAGTTCCCCACGAAGGACGGATATTTCGGAGAGTTTGGCGGAGCGTATCTACCGCCCGAGCTTGAGCCTGCGTTCAGAGAGGCAGACGACGCTTATGAGGCGATATGCCATTCCGCACAGTTCATAAACGAGCTCAGAAGAATAAGAAAGGAATTTCAAGGCAGACCCACGCCGGTATATCACTGTGAGCGTCTTTCCAGACTGTTCGGAAACTGTCAGATATACCTTAAGAGAGAGGATCTCAACCATACCGGAGCGCACAAGCTGAATCACTGCATGGGTGAGGGCTTGCTGGCAAAATACATGGGCAAGAAAAAGCTTATTGCCGAGACGGGCGCGGGTCAGCACGGCGTCGCTCTTGCTACCGCGGCGGCATATTTCGGCCTCGAATGCGATATATACATGGGAGAGGTCGATATAGCAAAGCAGCATCCTAACGTAATAAGAATGAAGATGCTCGGCGCAAACGTCATTCCTGTTTCTTTTGGACTTAAAACGCTCAAGGAGGCGGTCGATGCGGCGTTTGACGCGTATCTTAAGGAATATGACAGTGCGATCTACTGTATCGGCTCGGCGCTTGGACCTCATCCTTTTCCTAAGATGGTCAGGGATTTTCAGGCGGTGATAGGATATGAGGCGAGGGATCAGTTCATTGAAATGACAGGAATGCTTCCCGATGCTATTTGTGCCTGCGTTGGCGGCGGCTCAAATTCAATAGGTATGTTCACGCCCTTCCTCGCAGATCCGGTTGAAATATACGGAATCGAGCCGCTTGGCAGAGGCTCGGCTATCGGTGATCACGCGGCAACGATGCAGTACGGAAAGAAGGGCAGGCTTCACGGCTTTGACAGCTATCTTCTTGCCGATGAAAACGGAGAGGCGCTCCCCGTTTATTCTATCGCCAGCGGTCTTGACTATCCCGGAGTAGGTCCCGAGCATGCATATCTGCGTGACAGAGGCAGGGTAACGTACGACGTTGTGAACGATGAGGATGCTATGGAGGCGTTCTTCTATCTCTCAAGATATGAGGGCATAATCCCTGCGATCGAAAGCTCCCACGCCGTAGCGTACGCAATGAGGTATGCGAAGGAACATAAATCCGGCTCTATTCTCGTGTCTCTTTCGGGCAGGGGCGACAAGGATATAGACTACGTATACGAAAAGTACGGATGCGGCGAGCGTTTCTTCAAAAAGTGAGAAATTCAAACCGTGCGGTCCATGAGGGCACAGTGATTTTAAAAAGAGCCTGTGCCGTGTCAATTTATCACACGAGAACAGATTTAAAATGAAAAGCATTGTTTACACACGTTTTTTGCGGCGTCTCAACGACGCCGCTCTTTTATCTCATGACTGGTTTGTGAAAAACAGCGAAAAATATGGTCAAAATATATAAATTTTAGAAAAGTCGTTGAATTTTTTTGCTTTTAGTGATATAATATTGACACCTGAAAATTTATGAATCTATCTTTAAGGAGAAAAGAATGAAAAATCTGAAAAAAATTCTGATGTCATTTGTTCTGGTTGCGTTGCTAATATCCTCGGCAGTCACCATAGCAATTGCCGAGGCTTCTTACACAGGTAGGGTCAGCGATGCAAACGGGCTTCTCGACTCAGCTCTCGCTGCCGTTCCTGCAGATGGCCAGACGGTTGCAGAGGCAAGATCGGAAGCGCTCGCAAAGGTTGGCAATTACCTGAAGGAAACGCCTGTAAATCCTGCTGAGAGCGGCTATGCCGACCTTATGGCTAGGTATAACGATGTAACCTTCAAGGTCGCATACCTGCTGTTTGAGGCGGTAGATAACTCTAAGTCAGACGACGTTATTGCTGAAAATCTTGCAAAGGTATATAAGCACCTTGAGGCAGCTCCCCTTATGCCCGCTTCCTCATCTGCTGACATCGGCAAGACAGAGATATTCGTCGGGTATAAGTGCACGACCTGTGACACTTACTCCGATTTCGATGAAAACGCTGTTATGTACGGCATTACCGAGAAGACCAAGTGCCTCGGACAGTGCTCGGCAGCAGATGCGAAATTCGAGCTTTCCAACAAGATCGTTTATGCCGATTTTGAGAAGGAGCTGAACTTTGCCGGCGTAGATGTTCTCGACCTTCTCGTGGCTAACCTCTTCTCTCAGAGCGAGACCTTTGACGGAAAGAATGCCGCGGATTACTACGAGTATATCCTCGCCAAGTCCAAGTCTGTTCCTGAGAAATTCCTTGAGCAAGTTCCTGAGGTTACCTATAAGGCTCCTGCGGCAAACGGTGTTTATACCGGTAGTGTTTCGGTTGCGGCAGGCAAGATCGCAGACCTTGGCGAGAACCCCGACTTTGAGACTCTTAAATTGGTTCTTGCAGACACATATACCTACCTTGTTGATTCGCCCGTAGTACCCACTACAGAGGAATACAAGGCCTTTCTCTCGGATTATCTTAAGTACTGCGATATGCTTTCGGCTAAGTTCGAGCAGCTTATCGATGCGGATGGCGATTCAGTTGAGAAAAAAATAAACAATCTTGCCAGCTTCCGCGCATACCTTGTAGGGACTCCGGCTGTTGCTGGTGATCCGGGTCAGGGTACTGAGGATATCCCTGCAGTGGCAGGTACTCAGCTTTCGGAGAATGTTATAAAATCCTTCAACAAAGTGCGTGAAGAGCTTATTGCAGAGATCAACGGCGCGGCCGGCGCTCTCGGCTCTGTTGAAGAGATCACCTCCGCTCCCATAGAGCTTGAATATAACGGAAACTTCGAGGACTTCAAGAGTGCTCTTGACAATACTGTTCTTCTTGGCGTTGAGGATGCCTACGTTCCCTACCTTCTTAAGGATTTGTACGGAAATTATCTCCTCGCTTTTGCGTATGACCCCGCATCCGAGGGATACGCGGAGTACATAGATAAGTACGAGCAGCTCTGCCTTGACTACGTTGAACATGCATTCCTTGATAAGATTGAAGAAGCGATGGTCTCGAAGAAGTATAACATTCTTGCCTCCTTCAAGACCTTCGTCGACGAGACTCCTCTTTGTGAGGCGGTCGTAGACAAGTACAATCAGGCGCGACTTGATCTCAGGTCTGCGGCATCGGTTCTTGCAGAGAAGCTTAACAGCGATAATATCCCCACCTACGTTGCTCCCGCGGCTCCCGTTCCCACGGTAACTGTGGCGGTTCTTAACGGTTTTCTTTCTGATCTTGAAACTTCTTATGATAAATATATCGCCGCCGCCGCTGAGGATAAGGCAGTGGCTCTTGACCGTGTGATGGCAGATGCGAAGAATCTAAGAACTTACATAGTCGGTTCTACGGTAGATACCGAAAACGCTGATTTTGTTGCGTTTGCCGCTGAGTATGCCGAGCTTCGCGCTAAGATCTCAGCTTCGCTTATCGCAACGATAGACGACTCGGAGGGTCTTGCCTCCGTACGCGCCTATCTTGCGGAAGCTCCGCTTGATTTCGCAACCGTTGAGGCGTATAACGCGAAGGTGCTTGAATTTGCTCCCGATAACGACGAGCTTGCTGTCGGCAACATTTACTACGATATCTATGCTGCCATCAATGAGATCAAGGACAGTGAATCCTCACTTGCTGACGTTCTTCAGGCAGGACTTGATATCGAAAAATACATTATTAAACCCTTTGACGTAACCGATCCCGAATATGCGAAGATGATTGCCGCGCACGCTGAGGCGCAGACAATTATCGGCAACGCAATATTTGCAGATCTCACCGACGTGATCAAAAACGGTACTTCTGATCAGATCCTTGATGCGTTCGACTATTATTTGAGCTATACTGCAGAGGTTTACTACTTCGAAACCATCTTCGGTCTCAGAAATGCTGTTAAAGCTACTGCGGATAACTGTAGCGCAATAGTTGATAAAATCGATGGAAATTACGACGACATTGCTGTGGTAGATTCGATCTATATTGGCCTCTTCGCAGAAATCGATGCTATCAACGCGGAGGATGATTTTGCTGTGAAGTTCGGTCTTTTTAAGGCTTTTTCCGATAAGATGACCGGTGAACTTCATTATTCTGCATTCTGCGCGGATGCCTCCTATACTGCATTGCTTGAGAAGTATCAGACATTGGTCGCTTCGATCGAGGCTTGCTTCATAGAGTTTCTCGATCCATCCCTTTCTCCCTACGTAATCGTAGAAAATCTTAATAAGGTATATGGATACCTCAGTGACTTCTGCTTCTCGCAAAATACCGTAGATGCGTTTAACGAAGCTCGTAACAATGCAATAAATAAGAACCTTGCAGACTTCGCAGATGAGATAACGAACAATTATGGTGAGGCGGTTTACACCGTTCCCGAAGGATTCTCAAATGACTTCGCCGGTATAATCACCGAACTTGATAGCGCGCTTGTTTACGACGCTGAAAAAGAATACATAGGCAGTAGCTTCAACGATGCATACGAGACCCTTGCCGGCATAGCGGGCGTTGACGGCCCTAAAGCAATGGACTTTGGCGATGCTGACTTTGTCGGTGTAGTTGACAAGTTTAACGATGTAGCCAAGACAGTTAGTGATAATTGCAAGTCGGCTATTGAAAAAGCCTCTGATCTTGAATCGAAAATCGCAAGCTTCTCGAGCTTTAATGAATTCATAACCGATTACGGTTTTTCCAATAGTATGGTAGATGATTACAACTATATCAGACTTGCTGTGCTTAAAACTCTTAAGGACGATTTGGTTGGCATCTATGCAGAGCACCAGAAGCTCATTGCACTCGTTCATGATTATATGGACTCCTTTAAAGTTAATGAAAAATTGCTTACTGAAGATTATCAGGTTAAGCTTGAGTGTCTAAAGATACTTGTTGATGCGGCAGAGTACGGTGAGATTAATTACATGATCGAGCAATTCGGTGAATATGAAGGAGAGACGGCTCTCATATACCAGAATGTCCTTGTGGATAAGCTCAACCAATACGTAAAAACATATAAGCCCGGCTACTACAATCATTCGCTTCTTGCCTCTGCAAACGTAAAGCTTTCGTTTATCAGACTCCTTGATATGTTAGATAAGGATCTCGGTGAGATATCTGATGGCGAAAAGACACCGATGATTGAGTCGATGGGTACGTACTTTGTAGAAAATAATTATTCTTCCGATCTCATAGGTCTTTACAACTCCAGATACGGTACTGAGTTTACAGCTAAAAACGTGACCAAGGGCACGACCGAAGGAACTCTTATTCAGTTCGCTGAGTATATGTCGGCTGTCGATAATGCGACGGACACCGAAGGACTTCGCGATGCTATTACTGACGCGGTAGCTTATCTGATTGCAAATCCCATAAGCACCGCTGATATATACGATGAGGTAACTACAAAGATATCAGCAATTAAAACTGCCCTTGAAACAGCACGAAAGGCGCAGATTGATAAGTTCGATGCAAACGCAACGCTTTCAGAGTACGATCTGCCGGTTCAGAAATATCTGGACGGCAGCGCTCCGTACGCGTCTACACTATCCGGAAATTCGGATGGAAAAGCAGTACAAACTATAGAAACCGAGGAGAACGGAAACAAGTATGTTCAGATAGCGCTGAATACTGATGGCGCTCCTTTCCTTACCGGTTCATCCGATCCTTACTTTAACATTGAAAAGAACGACCTAGGCAGTAAACTTGTCGGCACTAACGGTCTTGTTATAGACCTTGACCTAATGACATACGATTCGCTCGACCTCGTGTTAGCTGTCAGAGATAACTCTGATATTGACACCAGCACTACGAAAAATGTGCGTGTTAATATTCTCGAATTCGAGAAAAATCAGCTTAAGTACACCTTTACAGAATATTCGAAAACCAGAGATGACGAGGGCTTCCCGAATTATCAGGAGGGCGTACACGATCCTATCTACGTTACCCCCGGTGAGTGGATTCATATTACCATCGTATTAGACGTTAAGGAAATGATGATGGAGCTCCTCGTTGACTACGTATCTCTCGGTAAGAAGCCGATAATTTACGCTATATCGAACAGCAAATCATCATATTACGGTGTGGAGGAAGGTCACTGCGACGCCACCTCTATTCTAGTCAAGTCTACCTGGTGTCCCTCGACGATGTGCTACGATAACCTTCGAATCTATAGCGGAACCTCTTACCGCACTCTTGATAAGATGGAGACTATGAGTATCGATGAGAAGTTCAAGTATCTCGTAGAGTATGCTGAAAACACCGAAGTGAACGCTGCAAACCGCATTTTGGCATACACCACAGCCGTCGGTATGAAGGAAAACGTTGGTTCCGGTTGCAACGCGCATAAGGCAAGACTTGAAGCTCTCGTGGTTGACGATATCAGACAGGAAGCTCATAATATTCATATTGAAAACCTTGAAAGATATGTCGCGGAGATAGATATTGATGCGATCAATACCGCTACGGCGTCTGCATTCAGCATTCCCGTAAATGCGGCGCTCTCTTACCTTGACGCAAACAGACTTTACATCTCTACAGAGGATCAAAGATACACCGCTATCAACGAGATCATAGCTGAAGCGAAAGAAAAGATCGAATGGCTTAATTCGGTTAACGCCTATATCGATGAGATCGGCAGATTCCACAGAGCTACCTCTCTCGCAGCTCTTGAAAGGCATTATACGGCGGTTGCCGAGGCGTTTGAGCTCTGCCGGCTCAATAGGGCAGATATGGCCGCGATTGCTAACGCCGATCCCGGAGCGATCGAATTCATTAATAAGATGCTTGAGGACTCTAAAGTAGCCGCTATTGCTCCCAATCTCACTCTCACAGGTTATTTCACAGATTATATGCCGAAGCGCATTGAGTATCAGCGCAACATTGAAAATTCCAAAAAGCTCCTTGACTGTATTGATTTTATAAACGCTATAGTTCCCAATAAGGATGAGCTTACCTACGACGAATATATCGCAGAGCTTCTTGTGAAGGCAAGTGAGAATTCCGAGTACGTAGATCCTTATATGACGGTAATTCGCAATATAGTAAAAGCTGAAAATAAGCCTTATGACTTGTCCGTGAAAGGGGTGGCGGATGCGATCGAAATCTTCGAGTTGCTTGATGAGATGTTTGCCACGGCACTTCAGGAAAAGCACTTTGCTGTAATAAAGGAGCAGCTCGACAGATATCCTCTTACCGACTCTTATATAGGAAAGATGGGTATTTGTGCTTTCGTTAAAAACTATATAATGAACAATTCGGTTGACATGTCCGGCCCTGTCGGAGAACAGTATCTTGACACTCTAAATCTCTATGAGTCAGAGATTAAAGGTTACGTAAAGGATTACGAGGCCATACTCGAGGCAAATACAGCGGCATTCCTCGGTATAGTTAAGAAGATGGAAGCCTACGTATCCTATGCAGATATTAAGCCTCTTTACGATATTGCAATCGAAAAGTATTATTACAGTATGAACTCCGATTCCGAAGCGGTTCGCGCGGCAATCGAAAAGTTTAATGCTTACGAAGCTCAGATCGAGGAGTGGGAGACGAACGGTGCGCTGTTCGTTGGCTACGCGAATACCCTTAAATCCGCCAAGAGACAGGCTCACGTATTCCGCGCTCTTGTCAATTGTGCAGACTACGTTGATAAGATAGACACCGGAGTTTCCGGAGTCGCAAAGGCTCTTGAGATCTACAATCAGAAGCTAGCTGAGTACAACGAGACCGTAGAGCCTGTTAACAGCGAGATCTCCGAGGTTGCAGACGTTGTATGCTCGGTAAGAACCGGCAGCATTGCAACCACGGTTCTCGCAGTTATCAAAAGCATATTTAATTAAAAGGGAGGAAATTGTATAATGAAAAATAAACTCACAAAAATACTTTCATCTCTCCTGATTTTTTCCTTCCTTATGACCGCATTTTCGGTATTCTCCTTCGCGGAGAATACCGAAGACGGAGAGCAGGAGGAAAATACAGATAACCTCTCCGTTCTCTATAACAGAGAATATGAGGAGGGCTGGGATTACAACAATGGACTATATGTCAACCTCTATGAAAACAAGGCCAGTATCGACCGTGATGAGGATACTCTCGGAAGGTATAACTACTTTGTCCGCTATGAGGCTGCATCAAGCAGTAGGCTGCTGACCAGAATTAATTTTGGCACGGAGGCAGTAACTCACGCTAATAAATCTACCGTACCCGGCACCGTAATTCAACTTTCGCTTAAAGCAGATGACGTTGCTAAGCTCGGAACTATTGCATATCTCACGACATCGGTTGGGCGTGACACCGTAAAGCTTATTGACCTTAACGCCAAGGGCGAAATGGTTCTCTTTAACCAAGTTGACGGCGGAACCCTCAACCTTGGTGTTCTAGGTAACGAATGGGTGAACCTCGCGTTTATCTTTGACTGGCAGCAGACGAACTTTGTATGTAAGGTTCTCGTCGGTCAGGGACTTGAGAACGGGTATCAGAAGACCTACGATCTTAATATGGAGTACGCCGATGCAACTGACGTGGGTATCTACTATCTTTACCTTGGATTTCCCGCTTCCACCTCCAGAGCCGATACGGATGCCAATAGCAGCTACGGAATGAGCTGGTGCCTTGATAATCTCAGAGTATATCAGGGCGTAAGATCGATAGTAACCCTTGATGAGACCCAGTACGGCTCGGAGGTTAACACGATGGCTGAAAAGGTCATAGATATTCAGGAGGCTGCCGGAATTAAATCTAAGGCTCAGCTTCTCGAGGAATCGCTCGCAATGAAGGTCGGTGTTGACTATGCGCTTGCGCAGAACGCAAGATATTCGCTTGTTAACAATGCAGAGCAGGAGCTTTATGATGCGGCATACGGCGCACCTGTGAAGCAGGGTGATAACGTGCTTGTTCCGCTTCAGCTTCTTATTGATTACATTGGATTCCCCTCTTATATTCACCCCGACAACCTTTCCTTCGATATAACCACAGGAATCAGCACTACCTATCTGGCGATTGGCCGCGATACCGCAACGGTTGACGGCGAGAGAGTTAAGCTCAGTGTAGCTCCGGGATATCTCAAGAACTCAGCGGGTGACGATTATCTCGTGATCGCGCTTGACGACATTCCCGCTCTGTTCCCCGGATGGCTTGCTATCTACGATGATATGGGTCTTGTTATAATCTACGAGGATTCGACTCCCGAAAATCTCAACGATAACGCGCCTATCGTAAACAGAAACGAAGATCTTTCGACGATGGTTGACATTATGAAGAAATTTGTATTCGATACCGTCACCGATGCCGATAAGGAGGCTGGCTACGTTGCTAACGGTACTCTCGTTTATGAGGATACCAAGGCAAATACCGAAAACTTTACTCATCCCTACATTATTGCAGACGCCGATAAGTTTGCTACCCTTAAAAACAAGTACGCTCTTAACGAAGGTGCTGTGGGGTATGACGCAAGCCTCAAGGCTTACATAAAGGCTATAGTTGATCAGGCAGATGCGTTCTATAACGCAAACGCTAAGCTTTCCGGAACCACTTACGATGGAATCAAGGATGGCAAGGCTCCCGTTTCTACCTACTCCGGTGACGGATACAATTCCAAGGGCGAGATGACTGAGCTCGTTGAATATGCTAGTATCCTTCCGACTCTTGCATTTGCATATCAGGTTACCGGTGATACCAAGTATGCAAAGCTTGCATACGACTGGTCGAAGACCATTGCCGCATGGAGCCACTGGGGTCCCGGCTACTTTACCCACTGTGCTGAGATCACCTCAAGCTTTGCGATTTCCTACGACTGGCTCTATAACGCATATAAGAGTCTTGGATATGATACCGACGCGCTTGCGCTCGCGATCTACAAGAACGGAGTTCACGACGGTTACGTTTCATCCGTGGGCAAGATATCTGAGCATCCGAGATCTCTTGGCGATAAGTCCGCATACAGCACCAATACCGACAGTTCAAACGCGGTAGGCACGTCCGGCATGATAATCGGATCGCTTGCAATTCTCGGATTCATTGACAGCGAGAATGCTCCTGCCGAGGCAAAGGATGAGACCCTCTTCCTTATAGGTAACAACATACAGAATCTTATTCAGTACGGCCTTGATATTTACGCTCCCGACGGATCTTATATTGAGTCTGCTACATATTGGGAATACGCGACGTCTAATCTCTTCCGTATGATAATGGCTATCGATTCGGCAGCAGGAACCGATTACGGATTTATGGACACATGGGGTCTTGATAAGACCTGCTATTATGCGGTTCATATCGAATCCTCTGACGGATTCATCTGGAACTATCACGATGGCGGTGTTGACGGAATTGCTGGAAGCAATGGTCTTCCCGAGGTTCTTTACTCGCTTAATACCGATATGTTCAACTTCGTAGGATCATATCTCGGAGATGCTAATCTTCTTGCTATTCGCAAGCTCCAGCTTAGTAAGACCAAGGATGCTACCGTTTACGACATTCTCTTCTATCCCTTCGACGGAATTAAGGCTGAGCCTGAGCTTGAGCTCTCCTATCATATGGAGGCAATCGACGGCTTCGTTACCAGATCGGATTGGAATGACGGAGCAATATATACCGGTATTATGGGCGGCATGAACAACGTTACCCACGGTCAAATTGACTCCGGCAACTTCATCTACCACAACAAGGGAATTGCTTGGATAATTGACCTTGGCACAGAGAACCCCTATATCAGCAATTACGATACTGCCGGATCGAGATACAAGTATTACAGGGTATCCGGCGAAGGACAGAACGTTGTTATAATGACTGACAACCCTGACACCGCATACGGTCAGTACAGCGCAGCCGGAGGATACATTACCAAGACCTACGAGAATGAGCACGGATCATATGCGATCCTTGATAACTCTCCCGTATATCTTAGCACTGTGTCTTATGCAAAGCGCGGTGTAATGCTTACCAACGACAGATCTACCGTAATACTTCAGGATGAGATCTCGTTTGTTAAGGTTGAATCCCTTGCATGGATAATCCATACCGGCGCGAACATCGATCTTGACAAGGACGGAAGAACGGCTTACCTCACTCAGAGAGACGCGAATAACAATAACGTAACTCTAAGAGTAAGCATCGTCAGCCAGAGACCTGACTTCGTATTTACAGAGCAGTCGGTTAATGAGCCTATTCTCGGTGATACTCTTACCGCAAATAAGATCACCGGCGGAGAGGTTGAGTATTCACGCGGCGGTATATCCAGACTTGTTATTGAGTCTACCACGATCTCCTTTGATCTTGCGGTAGTATTTGAGATAGTTGATGACGCTAACAATCCTCCTGCAGTCGGCTATCAGTGGACTTCTCTTGTCAACTGGGAACCCTCCGAAAATTCCGGCGGAGGTGTTATTGAAACGGTTGTTTCAAAGCGCGCTCCCGCAAATAGCGAGGATATAAAGACCGAGTCTGCCGATGCAAAGTCGATCCTGAAGAGAGATACCGCATTCACCGAGAGACTTGGCATGCTTTACGAGTCTCTTGCAAACGTTGAATATATTTTGAAGACCTATCCGCCGGAAAGGCTTGATGCAAGCCTTGCTGCTGCTTATGCGGATTACCTTGACAGTCTTGACGAGTATGAGGAATTCTACGATTACATTACCTCAAGTACCGATATCGTAAAGAGCCTTTCAGAGTCGCTTGCAGGACTTTCTCTTGAGGAAGAGGTTGAAGAAGAATAACTAAAAAATTAAAAACTCAAATTTTAATCCCCGTGCAAACTGTCTGTGCACGGGGATTTTTTTTACTAAATACGCAAAAAAACATGGTGTTTTTAATTTGATGAAGAAAAAACACAAGGTGATAAAATCCATTTTGCTCAAAAATCTACTTTACAGTATGTGAAAAACTACTGTAAATGTTGACCAATCGAGTAATATATCAACGCTGTTTTTGTATATTGTGACGAAAATGAAAAACTTTTATAAAAACACTTGTAAATTAGAAAAATGAAGTGTATAATGTATACCAAAAGAGAGTCTGGTACACATCTTTTAAAATAAAATCAAGAAGTCCTCTGGACAGATAGGAGACAAATATGAATCGTGTTTATAATTTTTCGGCAGGTCCGTCTATGCTTCCGCTTCCCGTGCTTGAGAGAGCTGCGAAGGAGCTTGTTTGCTACGGAGACTCCGGTATGTCGGTAATGGAGATGAGCCACCGCTCGCCGGTATACGAGGAGATAATAAAAGAAGCAGAGGTGCTTCTGCGCAGAGTTATGAATATTCCCGATAACTACAAGGTGCTTTTCCTTCAGGGAGGCGCATCCACTCAGTTTGCCGCAGTTCCTCTCAATCTTATGAAGAAGAACAGAACTGCCGACTATATCGTTTCGGGCCAGTTCTCCGGAAAGGCGTATAAGGAAGCTCAGAAATTCGGAAACGCAAACCTTATAGCTACCAGCAAGGAAGCGAACTTTACCTACGTGCCAAAAGTTGAAAAAGGCGACTTCTCCAAGGATGCGGATTACGTTCATATCTGCTTCAATAATACTATATACGGTACGAAATTCCCCTACATTCCCGATACAGGTGATATCCCTCTCGTCGCAGATATGTCTTCCTTTATTCTGAGCGAGCCTGTAGACGTATCAAAATTCGGTGTTATATACGCAGGCGCACAGAAGAATATGGCACCTGCGGGTCTTACCGTCGTAATAATACGCGAGGATCTTTTGGGAAATGCCTGCCCTGAGATTCCCACTATGCTTGATTACGCCGTGATGGCAGAGAACGGCTCTATGTATAATACGCCGCCCTGCTACTGCATATACGTTGCAAAGCTTGTATACGAATGGATACTTGGACTTGGCGGTCTTGAGAAGATGAAGGAGATGAACGAGAAAAAGGCGAAGCTTCTTTATGATTATCTTGACAGTCAGAGCTATTACTCAGCTCCGGTTGAGAGGGAGTGCCGCTCGCTTATGAACGTTACCTTTGTTACCGGAGATGCCGAGCTTGATAAGAAATTCGCAAAGGAAGCCGATGCTAAGGGGCTCAAGAATCTCAAGGGTCACAGATCGGTTGGCGGAATGCGCGCATCCATTTACAATGCTATGCCTTACGAGGGTGTAGAGGCACTTGTAGAGTTTATGAAGGAATTTGCAAATAACAATCCTAAGAAATAAGAGGAAAAAAGAATGAAAAATATAAGGCTGATGAATAAGATAGCCAAGGTTGGCACAGAGATACTTGAAGGGAATGACTTCCTTTTCACAGACTCCGAAACTGATTTTGACGCAATAATGGTCCGCTCCGCATCCTTGCACGATATGGAATTACCGACAAGCCTTGCCGCGATAGCAAGAGCCGGTGCCGGAGTTAATAACATCCCCGTTGATAAGTGCACGGAGAAGGGTATTGTCGTTTTCAATACTCCGGGCGCTAACGCAAACGGAGTCAAGGAGCTTGCCCTGTGTGCGCTTGTTATGGCGGCACGCGACGTTATAGGCGGAGTCAAGTGGGTAGAAAATCTCAAAGGTGAGACCAACATTGCAAAAATGGTTGAAACGGGTAAGAGCGTTTACGTAGGCAACGAGCTTCTCGGTAAAAAGCTCGGAGTTATCGGTCTCGGCGCGATCGGCGGCATGGTTGCAAATGCCGCAAACGCACTCGGTATGACGGTTTACGGTTACGATCCCTACATAACCCCCGCTGCGGCGTGGAGCCTCGCTCCCGCGATCAAGCAGGCATCCGGATACGATGAAATATTCAAGACCTGCGATTACATAACCCTGCACGTTCCCGCGACTCCTACCACAAAGAATATGATCTGTGAAAAGACTCTTTCGATGATGAAGCGCGGTGTTAGAATAATCAACCTTGCGCGTGCAGATCTTGTCTCGGCTGCTGATATAAAGGCGGCGATAGAGTCCGGTAAGGTTGCAAAGTACGTGACCGACTTCCCGACGGATGAGACGGTAGGCGTGCGCGGAATTATAAATATTCCCCACCTCGGTGCGTCCACCTACGAGTCGGAGGATCACTGTGCCGTAATGGCGGCAAAGCAGCTTCGCGAATATCTGCTTACCGGTAATATTAAAAACAGCGTTAATTTCCCGAACGTATCGCTTCCGCACACCGCGAAGGAGCGAGTAACGGTAATGCATAAAAATATACCGAACATGCTCTCTCAGATAACAGCTGCCTTTTCTGCCGCGGGCGTAAATATAGAGAATCTTGCGAACGGCTCTAAGGGTGACGTTGCGTACACTATCGTAGAGACCAACGACGTTGCAGACGCAAAGATCGTTGACTCGGTTATGTGTATTGAGGGCGTTTTCAGGGTTATTTGCTATTAACTTAATTTAACACGCATCGGGACTTTGCTTTTGGCTTTGTCCCGATGCTTTTTTGATTTTGCAAATGGAAGATTGCATTTTCCTAAATATTTATAAAAATATTATTCTTACACTTGACTTAGTACAAAGTATGTGATATCATACGTAATATAAGACGGATATTATAAGAGCCGACATCTGTATAAATTCGCTCTTACAATGTATCTTACTAAGGAGAATTAGCGTGAAATAACAGATATCTAATCAAAGCAGACGTTAATCACGCTATCTAATTTGTGTGGTCGCCAAGTGGCGACAGAATGGAGTATTAATATGTTAAACAAGATCTCGACTGAAAAAGCACCTGCGGCAATAGGTCCGTATTCGCAGGCGGTTGTATGCGGCGGATTTGTATTCACGTCGGGGCAGATACCGATCGATCCTGCTGACGGATGTGTTTCCGCCGTCGGCATTACCGATCAGACAGAGCAGGTAATGAAGAACCTCGGCTCTGTCCTCAGCGCGGCAGGATCGTCATACGAGAAGGCGATAAAAACCACTTGCTTCCTTGCTGACATATCAGATTTTGCGGCGTTTAACGAGGTTTATGCAAAATACTTCACCGAAAAGCCTGCGCGCAGCTGTGTGGCGGTAAAGGATCTTCCCAAGGGTGTGTTGGTTGAGGTTGAGGTAATCGCTGAGCTTTAATATCGGAAATTGCAAAAAAACAAAAAATTTTGCTTAAGCTCTTGACAAACTGTTGCAAATGTATTATAATTTAGTTCGTTAAAGCGATAAAGCGCAAAACCAAGAAATCAGATGCCTTCATAACCGGAATGCTCCCGTTTATGAAGGCAGAATGGAGAAAACAATGGAAAAGCTGCATACCAAAGACGTTGACGCGCTCTTTAGCGCGATACTCTCTCTTGAAAGTCTTGATGAATGCTACAAATTTTTTGAGGATGCATGCACGATTAAGGAGATACTTGATATTGCTCAGCGCCTCAAGGCGGCAAAGATGCTCAGATCGGGTAAAAATTACATAGAGGTATGTCAGGCGACCGGTATGAGCTCGGCAACGATCAGCCGAGTGTCAAGGTGCCTTGAATACGGAACGGGCGGATATGAGCTCGTTATAAACAGGACGGGAGAGGACGACGTTGATTGATTCAAAGCTTCTTAGCAGCGCGGAGAGCGCAGCTTATTCACTGAGGTCGCTATATAAGCAGTACGGATATCTTCCGTTCAAGATGAGCAGATTTGAGGAATACGATCTCTACGTACGGAACAAGGATTTCCTTCTCGGTGAGAACGTAATAACCTTTAACGATACGGATGGCAGACTGCTTGCTATGAAGCCGGACGTGACCCTATCTATAATAAAAAATTCGGTGTATGAGCCGGGATGCAAGCAGAAGGTGTACTACAATGAGAACGTTTACCGCGTTTCCTCAAAGCTTCGCCGCTTTAAGGAAATAATGCAGACGGGAGTAGAGTGTGTTGGTGATACCGATATTCTCGATACCTACGAGGTGATTTTGCTTGCCGCGCGCAGTCTTGCTTTAGTGTCGGACAGCTTCGCGCTCGATATATCGCATCTGGGACTTCTTTCGGACATTCTGGGCGCGGCATCGCAGCATTCGGAGTTTAAGAGTGAGGCACTTCGCCTTTTGTCAGAGAAGAATAAGCACGAACTTACCGAGCTTTGCAAAAAGCACGGTGTCTCCGCTGAAAACACTGCGACCGTCACAGAGCTTGTCGGTCTTTACGGAAGCATAGGTGACGTTCTAATTAGGCTTTGTCCGATATGTGAATCGCTTGGCGCGATGGATAAGTACGCTGAGCTTGAGAGGCTGTGTATGCTTCTGTCGGCTACCGAGTATTCCGACCGGCTTCGTATTGATTTCTCGGTCGTTAACGACATGAGCTATTATAACGGTATCGTATTCCGCGGATTTCTTGAGGGAATTCCCGACGGCGTTCTTGCCGGCGGTGAATACGGAACTCTTATGCGGAGAATGGGTAAGCCCGCCGGGGCTGTCGGCTTTGCCATATACTTAGATATGCTTGAGGAGCTCCCGTCACCTTCGCGTGAATACGACGTTGACGTTCTTCTTCTGTACGGTGAGGATTCGGCCCTTGAGGACGTCGTAGAGAAGAAAAATGACCTCATAGCAGAGGGTAAAAGCGTTTCACTCCAAAGATCCGTTCCGGAAAAGCTCCGTTACAAGGAAATAATTAAAATGGAAAGAAAATTATGATAAATATTGCACTTCCAAAGGGCAGGCTGGGCGAAAAGGTCTACGCTATGTTTGAAAAGGCGGGGTATCCCTGTCCTTCAATAAAAGACGGCACGAGAAAGCTGATATTTGAAAACGCTGAGGCAGGAGTCAGATATTTCTGGGTAAAGCCGTCCGACGTTTCGATATACGTTGAGCGCGGTGCCGCCGATATAGGAGTATGCGGAAAGGATATACTTCTCGAATACGAGCCTGAGGTATACGAGCTTCTCGACCTAAATATCGGAAAATGCAGAATGGCAGTTGCCGCTCGGCGGGATTTCTTTGACGATAATCTCAGAACGCTGAAGGTAGCGACGAAGTTTGAGAATATCGCGAAGGGATATTACACCTCGCTCGGTAGGGATATAGATATAATAAAGCTGAACGGATCTATAGAGATAGCTCCGATTCTCGGGCTCTCCGACGTGATCGTGGATATAGTTGAAACGGGTACGACTCTGCGCGAAAACGACCTTGAGGTATTTGAAACCGTTGCTCCTATAAGCGCAAGGCTCATTGCGAATAAGTCCAGCTTTAAATTCAAGACCAAGAGCATTGAGACGATAGTTGATTCAATGAAAAGTGAGATAACCTATGATTAAGATATACAAGTACGGCGAGGTGGATAACAGCGAGATATTTGCTCGCGGTAATATAGCTTCCGACGTCGAGGGGATAGTAACCGATATAATCTCAAACGTTATAAACCGCAAGGATGCGGCACTGTTTGAATATTGTGAGCGCTTTGATAAGGCTAAGCTTTCCTCCCTTGAGGTTTCGGATGCCGAGATTGACGAGGCATTTAGATCTGTCGAGCCCGAGTTTATCGAAATTATCCGAGAGGCGGCAGAGAATATCCGCGCCTTTCATAAGCGTCAGGCAAGGAACAGCTTTATTATAAACGAGAAGGACGGCGTGGTTACAGGCCAAAAGGTAATGCCGATAGAGAAAGTCGGACTTTACGTTCCCGGCGGCACTGCGGCTTATCCTTCCACCGTACTTATGGACTCGATCCCCGCAAAGATCGCAGGGGTTCCCGAGGTAGTTATGGTGACACCTCCCAACGCCGAGGGCAAGATAAATCCCGCAATTCTTGCCGCCGCACATGTGGCAGGTGTTGAAGTCG
>JAZRUS010000030.1:0-2423 GCA_045652665.1 Eubacteriales bacterium
GTCCTCCTAAGACCGCTTGGCCCCCGACTTGTTCCGACCGCGACCACAGTGCCGCCTCCGTCACCGCCCTCGGGACCGAGATCGATTATGTGGTCCGCCGTCTTTATAAGGTCGAGATTATGCTCTATCACGACGACCGTATTGCCGCTGTCGGCAAGTCTTTGCAGAATGGTTACAAGCTTCGATACGTCCTCTGTGTGAAGTCCCGTCGTAGGCTCATCAAGGATATATATCGTTTTTCCCGTGGAGCGCTTTGCAAGCTCGGTCGCAAGCTTTACTCTCTGCGCCTCACCGCCCGAAAGCGTTGTAGAGGACTGACCGATCTTTATATAGCCGAGTCCGACGTCAAAGAGTGTCTGAAGCTTTCTTTGAAGCTGTGGGAGCCCGTCGAAGAAACCGATTCCTTCCTCTACGGACATCTCAAGTACGTCGTAAATGCTCTTTCCTTTATACTTGACGTCGAGAGTATCGCGGTTATATCTTTTTCCTTTACAAACGTCGCATTTTGCGTATACGTCGGGCAGGAAATTCATCTCGATACACTTAACACCGTCGCCCTCGCACGCCTCGCATCTTCCGCCTCTTATGTTAAAGGAGAATCTGCCCGCGTCGTATCCTCTTGACTTAGCATCCTTTGTCTTAGCAAAAAGATTGCGTATATCGGTGAAAAGACCTGTATATGTCGCGGGGTTAGATCGCGGAGTTCTTCCTATCGGGCTCTGATCTATCGCTATTACCTTATCAAGGTGCTCAAGTCCCGTCACTGCCTCGACCCTGCCGGGATACGTCGTAGCACGGTTAAGCTCCTTGGCAAGCGTTCTGTAAAGAACGGCATTTATGAGTGAGGATTTTCCGCTTCCCGAAACACCGGTGACAGCGATAAATTTACCGAGCGGAATATCAACGTTTATTTTCTTGAGGTTGTTTTCCTCTGCGCCGATCACGTGCAGATATTCACCGTTACCCTGTCTGCGTGTCGTGGGAACCTCAATATTCTTCCTTCCCGAAAGATACGCTCCGGTGATAGATGCCTCACATTTCATTACCTCGTCGGGTGAGCCGTATGCGACGACCTTGCCGCCGTGGATACCTGCGCCGGGTCCGATATCGACTATAAAATCAGCCTCTCGCATCGTGTCCTCATCGTGCTCTACCACGATAACGCTGTTACCGAGATCACGCAGATTCTTAAGAGTTGCGATAAGCTTTCCGTTATCCCTCTGATGAAGTCCGATGCTCGGCTCGTCAAGTATATAAAGAACTCCCGTAAGTGCCGAGCCTATCTGAGTAGCAAGGCGAATTCTCTGCGCCTCACCGCCCGAAAGCGTGCCCGCAGTTCTTGAAAGATTCAAATAATCAAGTCCTACGCGAATAAGAAAATTAAGTCTTGCCTTTATCTCCTTGAGTATTTCGGCAGCTATCTTAGTCTCACTCTCGCCAAGCTCGAGTGAGTCAACGAATTTCAGCATCTTATCTATCGAGAGGCGGCATATCTCGTCGATATTCAGTCCGCCGACAGTCACGCCGAGAACAATATCCGAAAGACGCCTGCCGCGGCATCTCGGACACGCAACCTCCTCAACGAATTCCTGATAATAATCTCCGCCCTGCATCTTCATGCGCTTCTCAATTATACGCACGATTCCGTCGAAGGTAGTGGTCTGCTCCCTGCCCTCTCCGCCAAAGTATCTGACAACGGTATATTTTTTAGATCCCGCGCCGTACATAAGCACGCGCATTGCCTCCTCGGAAAACTCCGATAGCGGCGTATCAAGAGTAAAGCCGTAGTCGGCACCGACAGCCGCAACAAGCGGTCCGGTCCATGAATCCTCTGTCAGAGTCTTAAATCCGTTTGCGGCTATACCTCCGTCGCGCAAGGTCATCTCGGGGTGCGGAAGAAGCTTCTTCACAGATATCCTTTGCATATTTCCGATGCCCGAGCATTCGGGACACGCGCCTATGGGATTATTGAATGAGAACATTCGGGGCTCCAGCTCCGGGAAGCTTATTCCGTGCTCCTCACAGGCGTATTTCTGCGAGAATTCGAACTCCTCCGCCTCTCCCTCCCCGGGAACGGTAACAATGCTGACACGTCCGTCCGCCGCCTTAAGGGCGCTCTCTACGGAATCGGAAAGCCTGGATCTGACATCATCTTTTATGACAAGTCGGTCTACTATTATATCGACAGTGTGCTTGATATTTTTATCAAGCCTTATATCCTCTGCAAGATCGTATATATTTCCGTCAACGCGGACTCTCGCATAGCCGCTCTTTCTCGCATCGGAAAATACCTTCTCGTGCATACCCTTCTGCGCCCTTACCACGGGGGAAAGCACCATAAATCTCTCGCCCTCGGGAAGCATCATCACGCGGTCGATTATCTGGTCAACGGTCTGCTGCTTTATCTCCTTGCCGCACTTGGG
>JAZRUS010000031.1:0-13831 GCA_045652665.1 Eubacteriales bacterium
CGATACCCTTAACGTAACCGGCGGATCGCTCTACGCGAGCAATGAGGCAATAAAAACTGCGGCAGGCACTAATGTTGATATCAATATGACCGGTGGTACGCTTTCCGGTAATACCACTCAGTATTCTGCTGTAGTTGACCTTAACGGTACTGCTACGGTTAATATGACCGGTGGTACGATTGAATCCAGATATTCCAGCGGTTACAACGGAAGCCCTGCTATTCTGGCAGCGGCGGTCCCCACTGAAATCAACATTTCCGGTGACGCAAAGGTGACGTCCAAAGGAAATGCGGTCGTTCTCGGTGATAATAACAGAGATCCCGTGGACCTCGGAGATCGTTTCACTCTCAACGTATCGGGTGATGCAAGCGTTTCCGCAACCTCCGCTATGGGCTTTGGCATTCGTTTCGCTCAGGACTGCTGTGACGTAACCGTTTCGGGTAATGCAACGGTTAATGCAACCTATCAGGCAATTCAGATGAATCATAATGCAAACGTTTTCTCGAATTCCACTCTTACGATTGCTGAAAACGCAACCATTAAATCTCAGGCGGGTAGCATTGGCGGTGGTTATGCGATTGCTGCAAACGGTAACGTAACCATCACGGGTGGTACGATTACAGGTTCTACCGCAGGTCTTGCTATTGGCGGAGAAGGTGCAAATGTGGTGATCGATAATAGTGGTAGTGAAAAGCCAATTACCATTAACAAAGTGGAAATCAATCATGGCGTTACCTTGACTATCAATGGCAATCCCACTCTCCCCAATGAATTTGTATACGTTGATAATCAGGCAACTTTTGAAGCTGCGATAAATTACGCAAGCATCACCACTATCTATCTTGCTGACGGTGCATACAAGATGCCCAGCAGCAGCGTAAGCAAGACTGTAAAGATTTCGGGTACGAAGAATGCCGTTATTGATATCACTCTTGGCGCCTATATGGAGAATGCAACCGTAACCTTTGAGGGTCTTACAATTAAAACCGGCACCGGCATGGTAAACGGCAACGGCTCTGATTACGCAGCGTTCTATTCTACGAACGTTAAGTACAACTACTGTACCTTCGTTGGACCTATGAGAGTAGGTCGTGACGGTGCAAATTTTGAGTACTGCACCTTTACCGAGCTTGGCAACGATTATGTTTGGACGTACGGCAACGACGTAACCTTTAAGTATTGCACGTTCAACACCGACGGTAAGGCAATCCTTATCTACTCTGACGGTGGCGACGAAGTTGCTAAAGTTACCGTTATGAACTGCACCTTCAATTCTACGCAGGGTGCAAAGGCGGGAGCTATTGCTAACCAGAACTGCGCTGCTATTGAGATTGATAACTACGGCAACGGCGTTTATCTGGCTGCTCAAGGCAACACATATGACGATAACTTCTCCGGCGAATGGAGAATTAAGTCTTACTACTCTAATTCCGATGCGGTTTCCGTTGGTAAATACACAAACGACAGAAACAGAGTTTGGTATACCACTATCGCACTTGATGGCAAGACTATGACCATCGATGCAGATAAGAATGTAACCGTTAACGAATAATCCTCACTTAAAAGTCCACCTAACTCCCCTAAAAGGAGTTAGGCGGCAATTAAAGCGCATAAGGAGCGCGGGTTGCTTGTGCGTTTTAATTGCTGAAGTATCGGCAAAATATTTTAAGGAGGTCATTGAAATGACTAAGAATCATTCCATAAAAAGATCGCTCATAGCAAGCATTCTTATTCTTTGCCTCTGCTTCGCATTTTTAATTGGAACAACGTTCGCTTGGTTTACCGATACTGTAACCAGCGGAAACAACATCATCAAGACCGGTAAGCTCGATATTGTAATGGAATATTGGGACGGTACCGAATGGGTTGATGCCGAAGGCAAGGTTCTGGAGTTTCAGAAAGCCAGTGGCAACACCGATGAAGAGGTCTTGTGGGAACCCGGCTGTACTTATCAGCTGCCCAAGTTCCGCGTTCGTAACGTAGGTAATCTTGCAGCTAAGATTTTAATAAGACTCAACGGTATTACCGGCGACGAGAAGTTGATGGAGGTTATTGACCTTACCACCACAGTTACCAATATGCCTGAGTCGGTATTAAACGGCTCTTACGGCGCGCAACTCGGTCAGTATAACAATGCAACCTTCGGATTGCTATACGGAACTCCCGACGGTACGATTATCTTCGATTGGAGCTTGATGGGCGCAGGTGACGTTAGCCCCAATTCCGGGCATACCGATACCTCTCCCGAATTTACCATTACGGGTCATATGAGTGAGGAAGCGGGTAACGAGTATGAGGATATGATGATTCAAGGTATATCCGTTACCGTTCTTGCAACCCAGGAGGTATCCGAATATGATAGTTTCGGCAGAGATTATGATAAGGATTCTCCCTTCCCCGAGGTAGAGGCTCCCGCAGTTGAGATTACGAGCTTTGAGTCCTTGAAGGCGGCTCTTGCAAACGGCAAAACCAATCTCGTGTTGGCTGATGATATTGTTGTGACCGAGGGCTTGGAGATCAACAATAACGTTAACATTGACGGTCAGGGATACGCTATTGCTCGTAGCTCTGCTGTTATGACTTATGTTGCCGAGGCAGCCGCAGTCTATACCGGAGCAGTATTTACTGTAAAAACCGGCAACACACTTACGCTTGAGGACGTTGTTGTTGACGGCGGTGCTGTCTGGACAGGCGAAATTAACGAGGTTCTTCAGCGTGGAACTGTTAATACAGGCGTTACCGCAACGGGTGCGCTCGTTGTCACAGAAAAAAACGCTCGTATCGTGCTTAACGATGGCGCAATTCTTCAGAACAACGATGGCGCGAACGCTGTCAACCTTGGAACTCGCGTAGGTGCTACACTTACCATTAACGGCGGTGAGATCATCAATAACCATTCGGCAGCAGGTGCAATTTGGGGCGGTGGCGCTATCACGCTTAATTCCGGCAAAGTGAACGGCAACCACGGCGGTATTGGCGGTGCGATCCGTGTCGTTACCAACATCGGTACTGTTCTTACAATGAACGGTGGCGAAATGAACCACAACCTTTCTGACGGTGTTGGCGGTGCAATTTGGGCGGGATCGTCTAAGAGCAACAACGTTTATGTGCTGAACGGTGGAGAGATGGCGTATAACTACTCCCCCGTTGGCGGTGGTGCTATCTACGCAGGCTATTATGAGACCGTTAAAATTGGTGGCACCTTCAAGATGCACGACAACTCCGCTCCTCTTGCAGGCGCAATTCGTTTTCACGATCACGCAAGCTTCGTTATGACCGGTGGCGAAATCTACAATCACGATGATAACGCGCTGTTCCTCTACAATAACTCTGCGTCTATAACCGGCGGTAAGATCGATGGTAACTTCGGTTACAGCGGCGGTCTCGGTCTTGTTTGGGGTGAGGCTGAGGTTGACGGTGCTATCAATTACAATCTCTCCACTAACCACAATACTGCATATCTCGCGGCTGAATTCAGCGAGCTGAAATTCAAAGTTAATGAGGCTGACGAGCATTTTGCAAACTTTAACTTCAAGCCTGCGGATGACTACACATACACCGAGGGCGACGAGGATAAGCTTATTTGTATGAACGATGGCTATGAAACTTATTGGGATGCTGCAACAGGCACCTTCCGTCTAAGGGCTACTAATAACTAACGAAAAGTTCGACTTATGAGCAAAATCGTTAATAACAGCGCGTATATTAGCGGCTGATTATTATAAACCTCACTTGAAAGTCCGACCTATCCCCGATTTGTCTTGTCCCGGGGATAGGCGGCAATTAAAGGGCATAAGGTAAAGGGTCGAAAAATTGTAAAAAAGCTTGATTTATGCTCTTTGGTTGCCGAAGCTTTTTGCTATTTTACTTAGGTGATTTAAAACTAGAAAATAGAGCAAAAAGAAAAAGATAGAAGCTTAAGCAACGGTTAATTTTCGTTATTTTGGATGCGGTAATAAAACTAAAACATTAAGGAGGAAACGCTTTGGAAAAACAGAATAATAACACGGATAAGCTTACTGACAAGGCGTTTTCTCGCTTGATGCTTACCTCGGTGCTCGGTATTTTGGTTTGTATTATGTGTCTTTGCTCGGCTACGTGGGCGTGGTTCAGTGCGGATACCTCGGCTGACGGTAACAAAGTCAGCTCCGGGCAATTTGACCTTACGGTATCCGTAACGGACGCAAGCTCTGAGGTCACAACGCTTACCGAGAACGCAGTCGGCAAGACAGTTTATACCTTCGATAGCATCGGCGTTTACACGGTTACGCTTAAAATGACCGATGACACTACTGTAACAAAGGGCTTTTGCACGCTGGACGTTGGCAACGACACCTATTATACCGCTTCCATCAACGCAGAAACGGATCCATTCACCTTTACGATTGACATAAAAGAGGCAGGCGTAACCGTCACGTTTTCGCCTGCTTGGGGATACCCCTCGGCAGAGGAACAGGTAGATATAAACGGAACTCTGACGATTGGAAATACAAACCCGTAAGGAAAGAGGAAAGCATTATGGCGACGAACGATTTATTTGAAGCATTACAGGAAAAGGTTGGCTGTATGTATATTTCCGATCTTTCCTTTGAACCCTACCGTGAAAAAGCAGTAAAAGAAGCAAAGGCAATGGACTTGTCCGTGTTCGGTGAAAAGCAGATCGCTGACTTGTGCAGCTATTTATCTGTTGATCGTGCAGAAATTATTGCACTCTGATATTTATGAATAACAGCAAGGCAAGAATGGACTTGCGAGGCAGAGATTTCGGCTTTTTACGCCCCTTAGAGCCTGGAGAAAACAAAGACGGTAAAACGACTTGGGTTTGTCTTTGCGTGGCTTGTGGGACACAGAAAACGGTCAAGACGAAGGATTTACTGCGAGGCACCGCCACAAGTTGCGGTTGCAAGTGGAAAAAGCGCGGCATCGAGCAAATGCAGTACATTGACGGCACCTGCATTGAAATGCTCAAGTCCACTAAGCTGCGTAGTAATAACAGCACTGGATACACAGGGGTTTATTATGATTCCCGCCACGACAATTATCGCGTGGAGATCACCCTACAGGGCAAGCGTCACTATCTCGGCAGGTATAAAAGCCTTGACGAAGCGGTAAAGGTCAGAGAACGTGCACGCGATGAGCTCCATCAAGCATTTATTGAAGAGCATGAAAATCATAGCAAATAAACAATCTTCCTAAATTCTTTTCACCACTCAATATCTGCATCGCTGTAATCAAAGAAAACGCGCTCAGCGAAATGCCAGGGAGAGAACATATTCCCTTTCCCAATAACAGAACCATTTTAAGAGGTCTGTCCCGAAATGTAGGACAGACCTCTTTCGCGTAAAAAAACTTGCAAAGAAATGCATTTTTTGAGCCCAAAATGACTATTCTGTATTTTTTGCAGTTATTAAAAGTGTGAAAAAACATAGATAAATCAAGGCTTTTCGTACTATTCTGTGCGTTCTGGTGAAGCCGTTCTAATAGAAGGGTGTGTAAAACAAGCTCTTTTTGAGGGTGAATTTCGTCTTGCATCTTGAAAACGGTCGCATAATATGTTACAATAAATTACAAAAAGAAAGGGGGATATATCATGGCGGCAAATAAGAAAAAAGAATACGAATACCTGCGGATTATATCCCTCGACGGAAGTCAATTCTTCGGGGAGCAGAAGCCTACGGCATTCAAGAACGGAAAGCTGAACAAGGATTTCTTTTCAGGAGTGCTCGACGATAGCCTTGATACTTTCGAGCTTTTCAGAGTATATAAGAAGCACAAGGCAGAAATGAAACATCCGTGTGTAACAAAGGACGGTCTCTGCCGAGCTATCGTCAGCTTATCATTCAATTACACTGTCGGAGATATGACAGTGGCAGAGATCAGAGAAAGACTTTACCGCGAAGGCTTCGAGATAGACGGTGTCCGATACGTGAGATATAAGCGAAGTGCCGGAGCAAGCCGTGACGGAAGATGCCTCTTTATTGCAGAGCCTCTATATGAGGACATGATGAAGTGGAGCTCTCTTGATTTGAGTGCTGAAAGCGTTTCAGATCAGGCATCGTGGCAAGCGTATATTGCCTTGACTCTCAGCAGCATCGAATCAGTTATAACTCTGCCGAAGAAAGCATTCCTTATCATTCCCGATAAATCAAGCGTGTTCCGTGAAAAATCCGTTTGCGTGAAGAAGGATTCCGAGGAAGGACTCATAGCAACCGAGGAAGAAACAGAGATCGAGAACGTTATATGGGATGGCGAAGCCTTGCTTGACGTGAGCGAGTTCGAGCGCTTTGGATATAAGGACAAAGGCATGATGCTTCTTCGTAACCGCTTTTTCAAGACCTGCGCCTTCAATACGAATCTGCAGAAATGGTTTGCGGATAACGGAATCACCGAGATAAGACAGCTTGCTGGATATACCACAGCGCGTAAGATCGAAGATATCAAAATCGTTGTAACAGAAAGCAGCGTTAAGTATCTCAAGTTTATGCCGAAGGGTATGAAGCTCGGTGAAGCCTTCAAGCGTTGGCTGGATGCGGTATATGAAGGAAGTATGGTTTCTGCTTTTGGAGTTGTAAAAACGGACAAGCCTCCTTCGCATATGCAAGGAGCGATGGCATATACGAACTATCAGCTTCTGAACACAGTTCCCATAGCTCGTGAGAATATGCAGAAATTTGTTGACCGTTCCTTCTTTGAGCTTTCGCGTATTCAGCATGACAGCATGTTCCTTCGCTATCAGATAAACTTCCTCTCGGATACGAAGGTAAAGGATCTCGAAACGGTGAATGCTGAAAACTTTCGTCGCAAGGTTGTTATGGATATGCTTTTCAAAACACCGGATTTTGAGAACACGAATTTCTATTCCGACTTGCGCGGTGACGTTGTAAAGCATTTCAAAAAGCGAGTGAAGAAAGGCCGAGTGCTTATAAACGGAAACTATGAAACGCTCCTTGGAAATCCTTACGAATTCCTTGCAGCAACAACAGATAAATCCTACGAGCCAACAAAGCCTCTCCTTCTCGGTGACGGTGAAGTTTATACAACAAGATTCGATGACGGTGAAGAGTTGCTCGGTGCTAGAAATCCTCATATTACTATGGGAAATCTATTCCTTGCAAGAAACAAGAAATGTGCGGAGATAGACGAGTACTTCAATCTTACAGACGATATCATTTGCGTAAACGCAATAGGCAGTAACCTTCAACAACGGCTCAACGGATGCGATTACGATTCGGATACGATGCTTGTCACAAACGATGAAATTCTCATAGACGGAGTAAAGCTCTGCTACGAGGATTTGTGTGTCCCCGTATGTAAGGTTGATCCCGTAGGTAAAGCTGAATATTCTTCCTCTGCCACAGATCTTGCAAGGCTCGATAGAGCGATCGCGGAAAACGAGATAGGAAACATTATAAACCTATCTCAGTTCCTCAACTGCTTATTCTGGCATAGGCTTATGGAAGGTGAATACCTTGAGGATCTCAAGCCTTTCTATCGCGAGATATGTAAGCTCGCAGTGCTCTCGGGTATGGAGATAGATAAAGCAAAAAGGCTTTATGACGTGGATAAATATTCTGTTCTGCGTAAGCTTACAAAATACCGAGAACGCTTTAAAGAAGAGCATGGAGATCTTCCAAACTTCTATTATTTTATAACCGGTGCTTACGACAAGATACACGAAGATAACACCTCAAATCTCAACACACCGATGGCATATATTTACGACAGCGTTGAAGCATACAGCGCGATGAGCACTCGTATAAAACGCGTATCCCTTCTGTCTTTATTCGCCCTTGATATTACTGACAAGGATACAAACGACAGTCGCAGTAAAGTCAGAATCGTTAATGCGGTAACGAAAGCACACAAAGAGCTTACACGTTTAAAAATCAACGAGCGTGATGACGAGGATGCAAAACGAATCACTCGCCAAAAGCGTGCGGATGTGTTCTTCGATTGCTTGGATGCTGTGTCGAGAAGCATTAAAAACGATCACACACTCTATCTCTTGTTAAATGCAATAGACAGCGCGGAAGATAAAGCGGTAACACAGGCAAAGAGTTTGCTCTTCGCATGCCTTCTCTATGAGAAAAACGGAAAACTTTTATCAAACGTAAAAATTCCCGAGGATTATCACTGCGTTGATCTTCGAAGGTTTATCGGAACGAAAGAAGATATGGAAAAATGCTTCTTCGAAGACGTGTACGGTTACCCACATTATATTATCGTTGACGGATTCCCACCTGTCACCAAAACAATAAAGCTGATGCTAAGCGGAGATGATTGCTACTTCGTAGATGAAAACGGAACACCCGTTCCAAAGAAATTCTTAAAAAGATAACCCTACTAAAACTAAACCCAAAACACGCCAGAGTGTCGAGAGAAATCTCGGCACTCTTTTTTTATTCTCAAAACTAAAAAGGAGTTAAACAGAAATGAAAACTATGAAAAATGCAAAGCAGACTTTGAAAAGGAGGTACACGGTTGAGATACGATCCTAATCGCAGAGATAATCCCGGAGATTTCTTTCCTCTTCCGAAAGCTATATTCCGTCTCTGACTTGATGCAGGTGAGATTGCTATATACGCATACCTTATGTACTGCGAGGACAGGAAAACCTTTCAGTGTCATCCGAGTTATTCTACCATCGGAAGTGCTGTCGGTATGAGTAATAACACTGTGAAAAAATACGTTGACAGTCTCGAGCGAAAGGGATTTATATTCACAGAACCAACTATGGTGAAAACGCGTGACGGACGTGCTCACAACGGAAGTCTCCTCTACACCATAGAACCTATAAAGCCAATCGAAGAAGCGTACTTCGAAAAGCAACTCGCAAGAGCAAATGCAAATCTTATGATGAGCCAGGCTCTTGCTAAATTTGATAAAAAACAAGAACGAAAGAAAGGAGGTAAAACGAATGAAGCAGTCAATGTATAAGAGCAGTGATGAGATGCCTATGTTCCTCACCGTGATAGACGTTGCGAATCTACTCGGCATCTCACGTGCGAGCGCTTACGAGCTTGTGCGCGAGGATAATTTCCCCAAGCTGAAAATCGTTCAGCGCAGAACTATTATTCCCCGAGACAGACTTCTCGAATGGCTCGATGAGCAAACGAGATACGACAGAGTATGAGGTGACGGATATGGTGAAGTTAGATTACAACCAGGCAAGAAAGGTTCACAAGCTCATACGAGAAGAGTGTTGTAACTGCGCAGACGGTAACTGTATTCTGCTCGACGATGCGTGTGTGCAGCTTATAAGTCAGCAGTATATCTACTGCAACTATTTTCTAAGAGCCGTGCTTCCGTTAGACAAAAGCCTTCACGCAGAGCTATGCTCAAAGGATGCAAAGAGGTGTGCTGTGTGCGGAAAATACTTCGCACCGAGGAGCAATAGGCAAAAATACTGTGACGGATGCTCACCCATGAAACGCACGGAGTATATGCGAAATCTTATGCGAGAAAAACGCATGTAGTGTTAGCATTTAGACCTTAAGAAGTCTAGTGTTTTCAAGGGGTTTCGAGACCTCATCAAGTAGGGGTAGGCATATACGTCTTACCCCCTCGGTTGAACGCAAATAAGCCACGGTGAGCGCAACAATAAGCGAGCCGTAACAGAGCTAATAGCAAGGCAAAAAGAACCGAATATTCCGACGCTTTGGAGACTCTTCGAGTCTCTATTATTTTAGCAGGATAAAGCCGTGTCTTGTTGCCACGACGAACCACATCGCACGACAATGCCGAGCGAGGATTTTGTGAGGCGTTGCAAGGCTTTTCGGGAATAACGCTAAAATAACGAAAAGTGTCTGCTAGGGGTCAGTAAACAGCAAATGTAGCGTGATGCCCACGAAATACTAAGGCGTGACAAGGAAGGACGAAAGTCTTGTTTGTATGTCACGAAAAATTACAAGAAAATTAAAGGAGAAAATTATATGAAAGAAAACGACAACAATTTAGAAGCAAGAGGCGTTAGCCTCACAAAGAAACAATGGGATAGATGCGACCGTCTTACCGAAGAATTCGGCAAAAAATCAAGGAACGCATTCATAAGAGAAGCGGTGGATTTCTACTGCGCTTGGCTCGAAAAGGAGCATATTCAAAAGTTCCTTCTCCCGTCTCTTGAATCGGTTATGAGTGCAAAGATAAGAGATAGCGAAGAAAGACTTCGAAGGCTCTTATTCAAGATTGCGGTAGACCAGGATATGTTAGCGGTGCTGTTCTCGCGCGAGTTTGATCACTACGATGATTATACTCTTGAAGAGATACGCAAGGAATGCGTGAGAACGGTCTCCGAAACAAACGGAACTCTTCGCGTTCAGGAGCATATGAAGTGAGGATAAAAAATGGCAAAATTAGTTTTAAAATGCCCATATTATAAACCTGGACACAAAACAGAGAAAGGTCAAACACGCGGCGGTTACGCTGAATATATTGCAAAGCGTGAAGGTGTTGAAGTTCTCCGTAGCGGTTACGCAAGTTATATCGGAGAGCGCAGAGGCTCACACGGAATGTTCTCTGACGAGGGTGAAGAGATAAATCTCTCGAAAATAAGTGCAGAAATAGATAATCATAACGGCAACGTGTGGGGATTTATCATCTCGCTTAAGCGCGAGGATGCAGACAGGCTTGGTTATAATGCCGCAGAACAGTGGATGAATTTGATTCGTTCTCACAGAAACGATATTGCAAAGGAGATGAATATCTCTCCCGAAAATCTTCGTTGGTATGCAGCTTATCACAACAAGGAAGAGAATCCTCACGTGCATATGATGATATGGTCAGTAAGACCGAAAGAGCCTTATCTATCCGAAGTTGGTATTCATAATATCAAACAAACTCTCGCAACCGATATATTCAGACAAGATAACATCTCGATTTATAAAAAGCAAACAGAAGTCAGAGATGATCTTAAGGTAAAATTCAAGGAGCGTATTCGAGAGCTTGTCGCGGATATCAGATGGGGAAATCACGAATTCTCTCCCGATTTAATTTCAAAAATGGAACAGCTTTCGCAAAGACTTGAAAATCATAAAGGCAAAAAGGTGTACGGTTATCTCGATAAAAATACGAAAGCTTTGGTGAACGAAATCGTAAAAATGCTCGGAAGTGATCCTCAACTTTCTGAAATGTACAACTCTTGGTACGGATATAAATGTGAAATTGTTCGTAACTATACCGATACGATGCCGGAGAAGATTCCGATTGAAGAGAACGAAGAATTCAAATCAATTCGCAACTCGGTTGTCAAATGTGCTAGTGAAATTCACACTCCAACCGAGCAACCCGACAGAGAAATTGATTACGATTATACGAAGCTAAAGGAGCATGCAAACGACTTTGATTTCCTTTATCATTACGCAAACGCAAACGATGATCCGATAGGTTATTACAGACTCGGAAGATATTATCTCGAAAAGACTGACGATATGGATGAAGCTGAATGGTGGCTAAAGATGGCGGCAAACCGTGGAAATGCGGTTGCCGCTTATCTCATTTATAAGGCATATCGTGACGGCAAGTTCACCGAAACACCCGGAGAAAAGCTGAAATTTCTTCGCATAGCAGTCGATGCAAAGTTCGGATATGCGGAGTATGAATACGCGAAATTCCTTATGGATAAGTCTCCCGAAGGTGCAAAGGAGTATCTCAAACGAGCAGCTGAGCACGGCAGCTTCCAAGCGGAATATACTCTCGCAAAAATGCTATTCGATGAAGGTAAGCGTGAGGACGCAAGAGCATGGTTTGAGAAATCCGCCAGGAATGATCCGTGGACAAAGACGAGAGTAGGATTACTTTTATACTACGAGTACGAGGACTATGCGAGGGGCAAAGAGTATATGCACGATGCAGCCGAGCAAGGATACGAGCCTGCAAGTGAAGCAATCCGAGCGATAGAACGAGGACTCAACGCAGAGATCGTTATAGGTGTGTGCGACCTCTTTTACTACGCAAGTAATATCATTGAGGACAGAGCCGAGGATATGTATTCGAAGGAGCATCAGGTTAATTACCACGGAATTGATAAGCGTCAGCGCAGTGAGATTAGAGCTAAGAAGAATGCGCAAGGACACAGAATGCAAGGTATGTAAATGCTAATTGATAATAAATTGATAACTCTCGGGAGTTGGTCTGGATATATACTCGAACGTGTGGTATCGTTGTGGTACGCACAGAAAAACAATGAAAAATGTAAAGAAAGGAGTTCAAAATATGGCAAACAAACGCAGACCGCAAGGTGAAGGCACACTTCGCAAACGCTCGGATGGACGTTGGGAAGGTCGCATCATAATCGGTCACAAGAACGATGGAACACCAATATTCAAATCGGTGTTCGGCAAAACGCAAAAGGCAACGCTAAAGCAACTGCACCAAATGTTAGACCTCTACTGCGACGTTGACCTTACCGAAGAATGCCGAATGACACTCGGTGAGTGGATGGATAAGTGGCTTGATGAGTATATGATATTCACCGTCAGAGAAAGCACTCTTGATGGATACCGTCGCATGACAAACAATCAAGTAAAACGCTTCATAGGAGATAAACAACTCTCAAGCCTAACAACCGCTGATATCCAGAAGTTCTATAACAAAATAAAAAAGCATGGTAGGATAAAACCTAACCGTGATAATACCAAGGAGTTGGCAGATAGCGTTGTGCGAGGTGTTCACATGATGCTACACGAAGCATTAGACGTAGCGGTACGAGAACGGCTGATAGCAAAGAATCCTACGACCGGTACTACAATCCCAAAAAATAATTACGCTGAGAAGCAAATACTCGGTGACGAGCAACTCGACAGATTTATCGAAGAAATAAAGGGTGAGGAATATTGGTACGATTTCTTCTACGTGGAGGTGATGACGGGTTTACGCAGAGGTGAAATATGCGGACTCAAATGGAGTGATATTGACTTCGGGTCAAAAATAATGAGGATTCAACGCTCCGTGTCGGGAAAGAAAGGTGGTGGCATAACCATAGGTGAAACCAAGACAACCACTGGTACACGCAATATTATAATGCCACCAAGCGTTATAGATGTGCTGATAAAGAGAAAGCAAAAGGCAATAACTGAATGGGTGTTCCCGGCATTCTTAAATCCCGAACAACCGATACACCCAGAAGCAGCCTACCGAAAGCTGAAAGTTATATTAAAACACGCAGAGCTACCGATGATAAGATTTCACGACCTTCGCCACACCTTCGCAACCCATGCGATGAAAGGTGGTGTCGATGCTAAAACACTCTCGGGAATACTTGGACACACTAATGCGAGCTTCACTCTCGATACCTACACCCACGTAACGAGTGATATGCAAAGAAACGCATCTGCAGTAGTAGGAAATATGATGAAAAATATAATGATAAAGGAGTAACAAATGGCAAAAAGAAAATATGGTGAAGGAAGTGTATTCCTTCGAAAAGACGGACGTTGGGAAGGACGAATCGTTGTCGGTTATGCCGACAATGGCAACCCACGGACAAAAAGTGTTTTGTCGAAAACCAAGACCGAGTGCCTTGAAAAGCTCGAAGAACTCAAGGAGCAGTGCGGAAGAACGAGCGACAAATTAAAGCCGGATATGCCGTTCGGCGATTGGATAGACTTCTGGTATCAGAATTTCTCCAAGCCGAAAATAAGGCAGACCACGCAGCTCAGCTACGAAGGAAGAATCTATACGCACATTATCCCCGAAATCGGTAAGATTCCGCTGAACAAGCTCACGCAGAACGACCTGCAACAATTTTACGCAAGGCTGAAGAAAGGCGGTCGCAAACGCTTCGTGGAGCAGTACGGCGAGGGCTTATCCGACAGAATGGTACGCTCATGCCATA
>JAZRUS010000032.1:0-6222 GCA_045652665.1 Eubacteriales bacterium
CTTGGCTCACAGAACGACATGGCTACGATCCGACTTATCGCAAATATGCTTATCACCGTTTCATTCTCGCTCATAGGGATCGATAACACCGTGAGAAGCCCGTATACGATCAGGGCAAAGGGCTGGGACACGCGAGCTCGCTTCGCAAGCTCGTCGAGCTTTACTTCATCCGCTACGCTCTGAATACCTAAAAGCATAAACAGGGTGAGCACTGCTATTATGACGTATCTCGGTATTGCCGAATATTCGAGCAGAACCTCAAGGGTGGCTGTGGGGTCGAACATCATTATGAATTCGACGACCAGCTCAAACAGTCCGAGTGCCGAGAACAGCAGGGATGTGTAAAAGGCATTTCTGAAATGCGCGTTGACAGAGGACAGCTTATTGAAGCCCATAGCGGCAATAAGCGCGGCTATAAGGTCTGTGAAGCTGAAATATGTAATATTTAAAAGCAGAAAGTAACCGAAAAACAGAGTTCCGAATCCCACTTTACATGTCCTTTCGTTATGTATATGCCTGCCGCCATATTAGGGCGGCAGTACGCTTTAATTTTCTGAGCTTTCGTTAGCTCCGCAGCACTTCTTGTATTTCTTGCCGCTTCCGCAGGGGCAGGGATCGTTTCTTCCGACCTTGTTTTTAACGACGATCGGCTTTTTTGCAACAGGACCTGAGCCTGCAAATCCCTCGGAGGTCGGCTTTGCGACCTGAACGCGTTGTATCTTCTGAACTTTGGGCACAACGGAAAGAACCTGACGCACGGTATCCTCTCTTATGTCGTCTACCATTTGATCAAACAGATCCGCGCCCTGGAGTCTGTACATAGCGACAGGGTCGCGCTGAGCATAGGAGTTGAGTCCGATATACTCCTTGAGCTCATCCATATTATCAAGGTGCTCCATCCATTTCTTATCAACGTTCTGAAGCAGGATAACCTTTTCTATCTCTCGCATTGCATCCGGCGCCATTCCCTCGACCGATGCAAACAGGGCGTCCTTGCTATCGTATATGCTGAGTGCTTTTTCAACGAGCTCCTCACGCCACGCATCGCGGTCAAGCTCCGAAAGCTCCTCGTCTGTATATTTGAAATCCTTTTTGTCGGTGATGATGCCGAGATAATGATTCTTGAATTCGTCGATCTTTATCTCCTCGCCGCCGAGCAGAGCATCGAAGCTTCCCGCAACCGACTCCGCTATCATATCGGAGATCTTTTCCTTGATATTATCTTCGTATAGAACGTCCTGGCGCTGCTTATAGATGACCTGTCTTTGCTGATTCATAACGTCGTCGTAGGTGAGTACGTTTCTTCTTCTTGCAAAGTTGTTAGCCTCTATGCGCTTCTGCGCCGTCTCAATGGACCTTGAGAGCATGCGCGCGTCAATAGGCGTTTCCTCGTCAAGTCCGAGCCTTGCCGTAATTCCCATAAGTCTGTCAGAGCCAAACAGTCTGAGCAGATCGTCCTCAAGCGAGAGGAAGAATCGGGATTCGCCGGGATCACCCTGTCTGCCGCTTCGTCCGCGGAGCTGGTTGTCAATACGCCTGCTTTCATGGCGCTCTGTTCCGAGAATGAACAATCCGCCTGCCTCACGCACCCTTTCTGCTTCGGGGCGTATTTCTTCCTTGTATTTTTCGTAAAGCTCTCTGAAGCTTTCTCTTGCGGAAAGTATCTCTGCGTCGTCAGTCTCTCTCGTGCCGGTCGCCTCGGCGATAATGCGCTCGTCAATTCCCATTTTTCGCATATCGCGCTTTGCCATATATTCGGGGTTTCCTCCGAGCATAATATCGGTACCGCGGCCTGCCATATTGGTTGAAATGGTTACTGCGCCGAACCTACCCGCCTGCGCAACTATTTCAGCTTCCTTTTCGTGCTGCTTTGCATTCAGTACGCTGTGGGGAACCCCCGCCTTTTTCAGAACCGCGGAGAGCATTTCCGATTTGTCAATGGATACGGTACCGACCAGCACGGGCTGCCCCTTTTCGTGGCATTCCTTTATCTGCTTCACTATCGCTGCGGTCTTTCCTCTCAGCGTGCGGTATACGGCGTCGTTATGATCGAGTCGGATCATAGGCTTGTTCGTCGGTACTTCTACTACGTCGAGCGCGTAGATCTGCCTGAATTCGTTATCCTCAGTCAGCGCGGTACCCGTCATGCCTGAAAGCTTTGAATACATACGGAAATAGTTTTGGAAGGTTATCGTCGCGATCGTACGGCTTTCTTTCTGTATGCTTACCTTTTCCTTTGCTTCTATAGCCTGATGCAGTCCGTCGTTGTAGCGTCTGCCGGGCATAAGTCGACCGGTAAAGCTGTCAACGATAACGACGTCTCCGTCCTTGACGATGTAGTCAACGTCGCGCTTCATAACACCCCAGGCGCGGATAGCTATATTTATGTGGTGATAGATAGTATTGTTTTCGGGATCGGCGAGGTTTTCAATATTGAAGAATCTCTCGGCCTTCTCGATTCCGTTCTTTGTCAGAACCGCGGTCTTTGCCTTCTCGTCAACGATGTAATCCTCTTCATAGAGTACGTCGTTGTCTGCCTTGTCGTCGATCTCCTTTATAACGTGCTTCGTCATTGTTCTCGCGCATCTGTCAGCCATCGTATAAAGGTCGGTCGATTTCGCTCCTGCGCCGGAAATAATAAGAGGGGTTCTCGCCTCGTCTATAAGGATGGAGTCAACCTCGTCTATTATTGCGAAATTGTGACCGCGCTGGACCATGTTTTCCTTGTACACGACCATGTTGTCACGCAGATAGTCGAATCCGAGCTCATTGTTCGTTCCGTACGTTATGTCGGCGGCGTACGCCTTTTTCTTCTCGTCGTTATTCTGACCATGAACTATTAGGCCTGTGGTAAGACCGAGGAAGCCGTAAACTCTGCCCATTTCCTCGCTGTCTCTGCGCGCAAGATAGTCGTTGACCGTGACAATATGAACTCCGCGGACTGTAAGGGCGTTAAGATATGCGGGAAGGGTAGCAACAAGCGTTTTACCTTCTCCGGTTTTCATTTCAGAGATTCGTCCCTGATGCAGAAGGATTCCGCCCATAAGCTGAACTCTGAACGGTCTTTTTCCAAGGACTCTGTCGTCTGCCTCGCGTACCAGGGCAAAGGCTTCGGGGAGTATATCGTCTAGCGTCTCTCCTTCTGCGAGTCTTGATTTGAGAACGTCTGTATATCCGCGTAGCTGCTCGTCTGTCATAGCGGAAAATTGATCGGCAAGAGCCTCAATTTTATCGACTGTCGGAATTATTTTTTTGATCTGTTTTTCACTGTAAGTTTTGAAAAGGCCCATAGTAAAACAATCCTTTATATATCAATTCATACTATTTTACCACATATTTTCAAAAAAATAAATATGTAAATGTAAATAAAATAAATTTTTACATTGAAAAAAAGTAAAATAAGGTGTATAATACATAAAAATACGTCATTGGGGCATAATTTTATGAGAAATTTAAATATTGTACTGTACTCTCCGGAGATACCGCAGAACACCGGCAACATATCTCGCACCTGCGCTGTTACAGGTGCTGCGCTTCATATCATAAAGCCTATCGGATTTGAGATAAGCGATAGGACACTGAAGCGCGCGGGACTTGATTATTGGGATAAGCTTGACGTTACCTATTACGATTGCTACGAGGATTTCCTCGCTCACAACGCAGGTGCCGAAATGTACTTTTTCTCCGCAAAGGGGAAGCTGAGCTACGTTGACGTGGAATATCCCGATGGAGCCTTTCTGGTATTCGGTTGCGAATCTGTTGGACTTCCTGAGGAGCTTGTCCGCGCTAATATAGAGCGGTCTGTAAGAATACCTATGCTGAGATCGCTCAGATGCCTGAATCTTTCAAACTCTGTAGCAATTGCGGCATACGAATTTTTGAGGCAAAAGGAATTTCCCGATTTTGAAATGATGGGACGGCTTGCGGAGAAGTAAGAAAGGATGGAATGTACCGGAATCTGCGAAATATTCTGCCGATCATTTTCGGGACGGGTGGCGGAGACGTTGCCGTAGCCCGCAGTTTTTATGAAGCATTCGGTTCAAGGGCAATATGCATCTCCGACAGCGACAAAATTGCCAAGAGGTGTAAATACAGAGATGAAATAAAAGTATCTGATGCCTCTACTCCGTCTTTGGCAGTGTCCGCAATTTTAAAGCTCGCCGCCGAGCACACCGGCGCCGAGCTTTTTGCTGTTACGTGTGAGAAACGGTTTGTCTCATTAATGTCTAAGATCGCGCCGATGCTTTCCGGTATTTGCCACGTTCCGACTCCCGGATATATTCTATGGCGCACACTTTCCGACCGCCCCTCGTTTTATTCAATGCTGCGCCGTTACGGCATATCCTGCCCCGAATATATACAGGTCGGGATGGTAGAGAAAATTAAGGGCTCGGCGCGGATTCTAGTGACCTATTCAAACGTTCGTGGCATAGTTTGCAGGGCAGTGTATGCCGTAAAGGAATTCTCTGGCTCTCGTGTTCTTTTTCGCACACATCCGCTTGATTCGATTTGCTTTTCGCTCATAGATTTTCTGAATTCCGTAGGCTTCTGTGGGGCAGCGCAGTTTGATATATGTGAGACGTGTAATGGGGCTTTTGTGCTGAATATGAATATGCATATGAACGGATACTGTGACCTCTTTCGATTGTGTGGGGGCGGGGTGGCAGAGCTTGTGGCAGCGGATTTTGACGGTAGGATGACAGAAGCTGAATTCATCTATCCCGAGGCACAGATGCGTACAACAAAACAACAATTATGACTGAAAAAACAGGGCAGAACAATCGTTTTTTAAGAAAATAATTTTATCTGATATAACTTGTTTTTATCTTCTTTTCCTGAATTGGATGCTCAATTCCGCACCGTCTTCCATGCTCAATGCACCGCAGGATCCACACCATGTTGTCGGCAATACTGCGTACCGTTTGCAGTCCCTCCCCGTCCATTTCTGCCTCATTTTCTTCTGTTCCGTGTATGATGCCGGGATAGTTTCCGTTTACGCATATCATAGAGGCAAAGCTGAAGAAGCGGGTCAGCTCCTCGAGTGCCGTAACGTTTCCGCCTCTGCGTGATATTGCAACCGCCGCTCCTGCTTTATATTCAAGATCGGAGCGCCGTGAGGTGAAAATTCTCCCAAGCGCGCTCTTCATTACTCCGCTTGCACCGCCGTAATGCACGGGGGTAAAGAACATATATCCGTCATGCGCGGGGATCATAGATTCAAGCATTTTTGCGTCATCCTGCCGTATACAGTCGCCCCTCACCTTGCAGGCTCCGCATCCGTTACAGGGATGTATTTCAGAATCGCCGATCCATATTTTTGTACACTCGGCTCCAAGCTGTATAAATCTCGCTTCTGCCTCTCTCAGAGCTCTTTCTGTAGCTCCGTTTTTTCTTGATCCTGCCGATACCAGTAATATTTTCATAAAACGATATACCTTTCCTAAATAACTTGACTTTTTTATAAATTGGTACTATAATATTGTTAATAGATATACCTAGGGAGAATCTTTTATGACGAAGATCGATATTTTTTCGGGCTTTCTCGGTGCGGGAAAGACCACACTTATAAAAAAACTAATCAAAGAAGCGTATTCGGGTGAAAAGGTCGTTCTTATTGAGAACGAGTTTGGTGAAATTGGCATAGACGGCGGCTTCCTCCGGGATGCCGGTATTGAAATAACCGAGATGAATTCCGGATGTATATGCTGTTCGCTCGTCGGTGATTTTACCAAGGCACTCGGTCAGGTTCTCGAGGAATATAAGCCGGATCGCGTTATAATTGAGCCGTCGGGAGTAGGTAAGCTTTCCGACGTTATCCGCGCCGCGAGTGCCGTCGCTTCGGATGAGGCGGTGCTTAATTCCTTTACCACTGTTGTAGATGCGGGAAAATGCAAGATGTATATGAAGAATTTCGGTGAATTCTTCAACGATCAGATAGAGAACGCATCCTCGATAATCCTTTCTCATACCGATACCGTAAAGGAGTCAAAAATCGAGGAGGCTGTGAAGCTCATCCGCGAGCATAACCGCGAGGCGGTAGTAGTTACCACTCCTTGGGCTCAGCTGGACGGTGCAAATATACTTTCCGCAATGGAAAAGAAGGATACTCTTGAGGACGCTATTAAGAATCTTGAGCACGAGCATCATCACCGTCACGAGCACCACCACGAGCACGATGAAGAATGCAAATGCGGATGCCACGACCACGGTCACGAGCACCAC
>JAZRUS010000033.1:0-26419 GCA_045652665.1 Eubacteriales bacterium
CAAACCAAAGAAATAAAGAATGGTGCAACTTTATCCGTCGAGGTTGCATACGTACTTAACGATAGCACAACAGATGTTGAAATTGAGGTTTCTGAGTTAATCTCGTTTAGCAACAAAAAAATAACCAAAACATTTTCAATAGATTAAAAATCAAAAGAATACTCACAAGGAGTGCATATTACGTAAGCCATTGTCAAGCTAAATCCAACTTTTTGTTCCGGAATCTCGATATTATATCACCCGATATTTATTCAGCTAAAGTGCAGCGAAATAGATACATTCAAATAGAATCCATCTCGTATCGCAAAAATATCGCGATTTTTTGATAGAATCTATTGACTTTTTTCGTTTCATGTGATATACTGAACAAAAAACACAAACGGGGAGACGAAAAATGTCGGAAATAATGAGCTTTTCGAATGCCACCATTCCTATCACAACTGTTTTAAATAGCATTAAAAACGTAAGTTTTGGTGGATTAGATTTACAACCGCCATATCAACGAGGATACATCTGGAAAGACGATTTCAAGGACAAACTGATTTATAGTATAATAAAAGGATATCCAACTGGTAATATTAGCGTAAGAACCTTGCAGAGTCAAAACAAAAAAGGGGCTAAATCCGAGGTTGTTGACGGTCAGCAGAGATTAACTACCATTAGGGATTTTGTTTTTGACGATTATGCAATTAAAAGCGTTTGGTCTAAAAGAATAATTAAAGTTATTTGTGACTATTACGAAACTGCAAAAGTAGAAGATTCAGTGGTAGAAAAGCTTTCAAAAAAACTTTCCGGCAAGGGAAATCCAAAACTTAAATTTAGTGACTTGCCATCAGTAATACAAGATAATATAAATTCATATAACATAGCTATGACGTACATAGCAGACTCTTCCGAATCTCAAATTCGTGAGTATTTTAGATTTTTGCAGAATCAAGAAAGATTACGTGCAGGAGAGATAATAAATTCGATGCCGGCAACGAATCTTGAAACGTTCATCGAAGAAATATCAAACAAAAACAAATTTTTGGATATAATCGGATTTATAGACGATAGAGCCGAATTCGACAAAGTTTTTTATAGTATCATTGGTTTGTTTGATTTAAAAATTTCATTTGGCACAACCGATAAAGCCATACAAAACTATGCGTCTAATGCTATAACTCCTTCGGTGGGATTAGAACGAACAAAAAAAATGGTGGAACAAATAAACCTGATATCCGCATTTGATAAAGACCTTTTGAAAAATTCAAGAAAAAGATATCTTAAATTTTTGTTATTGTTAGCGGGATTAGGAAAGGTCGATTTTGGCAACGACACAGCAATAAAATTAAGCAATTTAAAGGAAATAGACGATAAATTAGCTGCCTACTTTTCTGCTCGTGCAGGAGTAGTAGAGCAAGAGTTTAGTGGATTTTCAAGGGAAGTAATAGAAGAATTGCGCTATGTTGCCCTGCTTACTAAAGGTGGTCATTCTTTGATTAGGGCTGAAAACAGGATGGATATTCTTGCATACTATGTTAATAGCAACATCCCCAAAACTCACCCCTCCGGTATTGCGTTGGTAGAAATGTAACACAATAAAAAAGCACGGTGTGTAGCGTGCATTGCTCTAGGTGCTAGGTATATTCATCGTACGGGTCACCGGCACAAGAAATAAAAAAAGCAGGACTTCTGTCCTGCTTTTTTGTGCTGGCAAGCCAATCCCAAGCTAAATCGAACTTGAATAACGGGAATTTCAGCAAACTGAATATACGCTCACTTGCCGCTTACGAGCGAGCTCGACGCGCTCTGCGTGGCGTATGCGAACCCAGCGACGTTCGTCGCCGGGTGAGATTCCTCGTACGGGTCACCAGAATAGAAAAAGACACCACATTTGTGGTGTCCTATTCTGGTGACCCGTACGGGAATCGAACCCATGTTACAGCCGTGAAAGGGCCGTGTCTTAACCGCTTGACCAACGGGCCGAGATCTGGTAGCGGATGTCGGATTTGAACCAACGACCTGCCGGGTATGAACCGGACGCTCTAGCCAACTGAGCTAATCCGCCATAGAGGTTTTTCATTCCTCAAAATCTCGCTTGACTATTATATCACACATAATTTTAAAAGTCAAGGGCTTTTTTAAGTTTTTTTATATTTCTGAAAACTTGTCCAAAGACCCCCGCTAATATTATGCACCGAAGCTCGGCGCTGTTATACCTTTTATGCTTTTATTCTCCCCTATCCGCAGATCTATATATCACGGTAAGTGCTACCGTATAGTGGAACATGGGATAAACGTTAAAAACAAAGTTATCAAGCAGACTGCCACCGAGAAGTACAGCCATTGAAATAGCCATAAACGTCTTTGTGACGGATGGGCGGCGAATGATCGGCTTCACGGTTTCTATCCTGTAATAAACGTAAGCGGTAAGTCCAACCACGCCAGTGGCGGACAGAAGCTGAAGAACGGTATTGTGCGCCTGCTTTGCAAGCGGACCAAAGGAATAGAGCTCACTGTCATCCACCTCGAATCCGTAGAAGCCGCCGCCGAATATCGGCGACTCAAGAAAATTGGCAAATGCCTTCTTCCAAAGATTATATCTGCCGTTATCGGAGAGACCGCGCTCAAAGTAGTCGAGGAGAACTGTTCTTATACTGTCGAAGAACACTGTTCCGATCAAGATGACTCCAAGAGTGCCGATTGCGCATATTGCGCGAAACGCTTTTTGACGCTCCCCCTTGAAGCAAAGTATAAGCGCGCAGGCAACGTAGGATAAGGATGAGAAGATCAGCGCGTTGCGCGACATCGTAAGAGCCGCAAAGACAAGCGCGAGGGTGGCGGTAGCAAAATACAGCCAAGGATGCCGACTGCTGTAAACACCGTAAAAAAGCACGGGTATGAGGACTGCAAGCGAAATTCCGATCAAATTCCATATTCCCCACCCGAGCGACACCTCTACTTTGTTAATAGACCCGTTAACTATTACCGTGTCCGAGGTTAAAAACAATGCCGTAAGTTCTGCTATTATAACAAATGTGACAAGCATAGAGATATAGGCGAAGTAATCGGCAATACCGCGCGGATCCTCACTGTCAGAAAATCCATGATATATCAAAATAAAAACTGCTCCGTATACGACGGCATTTACAAAACCGAACAGAAGTCCCGCTCCGCTCCATTTGCCTGAAAATACACCGTTCATAAGAAAAGCAAAGGATAGCAGGATTATGGGCAACAAAAGAGGCGTGTTTTTAAAGGACACGCGCCTATATATTCGGTTCTTCACCGCAAATATGCAAGCACCGATGATTACAAGGGTGGGAATGGCAATAAAAGCTACGATACGCCACCCCGTGTAATAATAATCCGAATAGCTCGGGTGAAACGGAGAGTGTGCTACGGATATCTGCATAACGAAGGTCAGAAGCGAAATGAGAAACGGACGGACAGAATCGCAAATAAGAAAGGCGACGAAGACAAAAAGCGCGTGAATCATCCCAAGATAAAGCTCTGTTCCCGTAATACTGCCGACTGCGGTCATAGCAGCGATCACGAGGGGATATTTTTCACTCATCAGAAATGCTTTAATTGCATCTCTGTTTAACTTTGCCTTCGTCGCTCTTATCATTTTTCAATGAGCTCCTTCATGGTCTTATACGTTTTATCAAATACATTTTCAAAGGAATATTTTTTATAGCGATCTATTGCCGCCGCAGGATCTATCGTGAGCTCGCCGGAATGAACGGCGATAACGGTATTTACAAATGCGGTTATATCGCCGAAGGGATAAAGCAGACCGGAGACTCCGTGTTCGATTATATCTCTTTGTCCCTTTACGTCGGATGCAACAGTTACCTTTCCGCAACCGAGAGCCTCCAGAATATTGAAGGGCAAGCCCTCCTTGGCACTGGCAGACACGTAGACGTCGGATGCGCGGATAAAGTCACACGGATTGCTTCTTCTGCCCATAAAATACACCGAATCGGATATATTAAGTTCCTCCGCAAGCTGTATCAGCTCATCCTTTGCCTCTCCGTTTCCGACGAGCCATAGCACAGCGTTCGGAATATGGAGCTTGATTTCCGGAAGCGCGCAGATAAGCATTCTCTGATTTTTTCCCTTATATAGCTCACCGACGAAGCATAGAACGTATTTTCCGACGCTCTCGTGCAGCTTATCTATTACGTCGGCTGACATTTCTGCAGCCTCCGGCACGGTGGCACCCATTCCGAGCGTCATCCTGACCTCTCCGAGGCAGAGCCGATCGCGCAGGGCAATATCGTAATCATCCGCATTCATAACCATTATATGGTCGGTCTTTTTTCTGACGAGCTTCTCTACAAAGCGGAATATCTTATCCTTGAGTCCGTTTGCTTCCTTCGGGAACATATATCCGTGAACGAAATTAATGACTCTCGGACGGTTGCGCCGACGCATCGCTGCTCTGATATTAAAGGCGGCAAGCGTAGTATTGGCTATGACCGTGTCAAATTTCTCACACTTCAGGATCTTTCTGATCTTCATCTGACACAAAAGGTTTTTAAGAGAGAACATCTTTTTGACAAAGGATACGTCGAAGTCGGCATCCTCTCCCTTTGCCATAACCATCACCTCGTGACCGTCACGGCGCAACGCGTCTATATACGGAAGATGAAAGCTTTTTATATGTGTCATTGTGCCGGCGGCATAAAGTATTTTGCCCATATGATCGGGGGCGTTCGCTCATTTGACAAACGCTATTCTCCTTTATCGGAATTTGACACGTGTGTGCCGTCAGATATATCTGTGTCGGTTTTTTCGGTTATATTATTTTCCTTTACCGGCTTTTGCGCAACATTTGTCTCGTCAGTCGGGGTGAGCTGCTCGGTCTGTTTGGGTTGCGCCGTCTTTTCGGTCAGCTCTTCGGCTTCGGTAGGCTTCTTTTTTTCTTTTGCAAGAATTACAGCCTTCCTTGCTTTTATTTTTTCGCGGGCGAGACGTTGCTTTTCAGCCTTTTCAATTGCCCTGCGCTCTGCTTCCTCTCGCTCGGCATCCTCGCCTGCTGCGATAAGCTGCGCCGCAGTGGTATCCTCTTGCTTGACCTGCTCGGTAGAGTATCTTTCACTCTTATTGATCGCCTTAAAGGGAGTCTTAAAGAGAATATAGAGATCAAGGCCCAGCGACCAGTGCTCAATATACTTGATATCCTCGTGAATTCTCGCCTCTATCGAGGTATCTCCGCGGAAGCCCTTTATCTGCGCAAGACCGGTTATTCCCGGCTTTACGTAATGCTTTACCATATAAAGAGGGATGATCTCCCTGAAGTGATTAACGAAAACCGGTATCTCGGGGCGCGGACCGACAAGCGACATGCTACCCATAAAGACGTTAAAGAGCTGAGGCAATTCATCTATCGCGGTGCGACGGATAAAGGCTCCGAATTTAGTTTTTCTGGGATCGTTTCCTGTGCTCCACGCACTATTTGAATCGGCATTTACACGCATGGAGCGGAACTTAATCATCGTAAACCGCCTTCCCATTTTTCCGACTCGCTTCTGTCTGAAGAATATCGGTCCGGGAGAGGAGATGCGAACGCCGATCGCCGCCGCAAGCATTATCGGAGAGGTCAGAATTATAAGAAGAGACGAGCCGACAATATCCACAACTCTTTTCACCACTGCGTTTGCGGTGTTGTCAAGAGGCGTGCTGTGTATGTTAATAAGCGGAATAGAGCCGACCTGCTCTATCTGACGCGAATTCTTGAAGAATCCGTAAATAACGGGAAGGAAATATACCTTTATGCAACGGTCGTCACACATATTGACAAGCTTTATCAGGTGCCTCTTATCATACGCGTCTATTGCAAAAACGGCATCAGTCGGTCGGTACTTCTCAATAATTTTATCAAGATCCTTAAATCCGCCGAGTTTTTCGATATCTATTTCTTCCTGATTTATCTTATCTCCTACGTAACCGAGGATAAGAACTCCGCTCTGCGAATCGGCAGAGACCTCCTTTATATAGTCGATAGCGGTCCGAGTGTTATCGCCTATTATGATCACCTTGCGAAGATGGTACTGACGAGAACGCATACCTTGAATAACAAGCCTTATAACGTGGCGCTTAAAGGTCAGAAACGCGGTAGAAAACACCGCTGCTCCGAGTATCCAGAAAAGAATGAGCTGACGGTATCCCGGTCGCGCTATAAAAGTGGTAAGAACCGCGATAATTCCGAAATAAACAAAATTCACTTTAAATATTTCCGGGAAGCTTCTGAATCTTCGCGCGTATCTTGTCGGTCTGTACAGATTCATTGTGTGATAAACGAATGAAGCAAACAGCAGGTTAGCAAATATCACAATAACAGCACTCGGGTGCGTGATGTCCGGAAGCTCAATGTTCCATTCCACCATCGCGATAAACATAAATGACATCAGTATGGCAATGAGGTTTATAAACATATCGAAATAAGCCTCAAGCATAGAAAGAATGCCGCGTCTGTCGTTTTGCATATCCTTCTCCTTTTTGAGAAAACATAATTACCGATTGACGTCGGTGCAGTGTTTTTTTATTCAATATCTCTATAATACCACTATTAAGGCATTTTGTCAAGCAATGGGAGTTTTACTTGACATTTAGAGGTGTTAGTGGTACAATTATTATATCAAAAAAGAGCCAAATCCATCATATTTGGATATATAAAAGGATACATTTATGATCTTCAACGGTAACATAAAGGAAATTGAACGCAGAATAGGCTACACCTTCAGGGATAAGAGTCTGTTGCGCCAGGCATTCACAAGAGCAAGCTACTCTAATGAGCATCGCGACCGCCGTGGCAGGACTCCGCAATCAAACGAGGTGTTGGAGTTTTTCGGAGACAGCCTGCTCTCAGCCGCTATAGTTACCCTGCTTATGCGGGATCAGGCAAAGAGATACGAATTCGGAATATCAACAGAGCTCGCAGAGGGTGATTTTTCAAATATAAAATCGAAGCTCAGCGACAAAAGAAACCTGTCGCTTACCGTAGAAAAGCTTGGATTACAAAAATTCCTTCTACTGGGCGAAGGCGATGCAAAGCTCGGCATAGAAAACGAGCCGTCGGTTATGGAGGATCTGTTTGAGAGCATAATCGGCGCAATATATATCGACAGTGACAATAATATCTCCGAGGTGATAAGCTCGGTATCAAAAATGCTGGACGTAGGAGAATACCTCAGCGAGAAGGGGGCACCTATCCAGAGCTTTAAAAACGCATTGCAGGAGTGGTGCGCCGATAAGAAGCATCGCAGAGAAAATCCAGTATATAAGACGGTCTCCGAGACAGGTCCCGATCACAAGAAGATCTATGAGCGCGCCTGCTACATAGGCGGACGTGTATATGGCATAGGACAGGGGAAAAATCAGAAGCTGGCAGATGCAAAGGCAGCCGAGGAGGCTCTGACTGCTCTTATCAACGAAGAAGAGCGGCGCATAGCGGATAAGCTGACCGCGGAATCCGCGCTCTCCCTCAAAAAACTGAAGGAATATGCGGCGAGAGAAAAGAAACCATCACCCGAATTCCGCGACCTTGGCGAAAGCACTAAATCGCGCTCAGGCAAGACCGAATACGAGGTGGAATGCAGATTTGCAGGTCTATGCGCCGTCGGCGCGGCACCCGACAAGCACGAAGCAAAGGCAATTGCCGCAGATAAGCTGCTGAAGCTTCTCGGAAACGAAAACGATAAAAAGAAATCCGCCCAAAAAGCGTCATCCCGCACGGCTAAAAAGTCCGAGCAAAAGACGGTGGTGGTAAAGCACAAAGTCGCAAAAAAAGCACAAAAACCCGCCAAAAAATAAAACAAAAAGGAACGCTGTAGCGTGATGCTCTCAATCGAGCATTCGCGTTACAGCGTTCCTTTTTGACACTGCTTTATTAGCTAAAAACTAAATTTATTTTCGGCGTATCTCCATAAATCTTACCTCCTGAACGTTTTATATATAAAGCGATGGGGGAAATTATTTTTCGGGAATTATCAGGCCGTAGTTTCCGTCCTTTCTCTTATAAACTACGCAGACGTCCTGAGTTTCTGCATCTGTGAAGGCGAAGAATGCGTGACCGAGAAGATTCATTTGCAGGATTGCTTCCTCGGGTGTCATCGGTTTGAATGGGAAGCTCTTTGTTCTGATCTCGAATTCCGGCTCCTCCTCATACTCATCGTCGTCATCCTCATCGACTGTGACGAATGCACCGCGCTTTACGGTTTTCTCGAGCCTTGTCTTATTCTTTCTGATCTGCCTTTCAAGTCCCTCTGCCGCACGGTCGAGCGCAGTTATGAAGGTCTCGCTTTCTTCCTCACAGCGGAAAACGCTTCCGCCGTAATTTACGGTGATTTCGATTATCTTGACTCCTTTACGTACCTTACAGGTTACGAAGGCTTCGGTATCCTCACCGAAGAATTTGTCAAACTTGCAAAGCTTCTTTTCAACCATTGCCTTGAGGCTTTCGCGTACTGTCATCTGCTTGCCGTAAATCGTGATTTTCATAGGGGGTGTATCCTTTCCTCTGTTTACAGCCGGACAGCCATCTGTCGGCTGCATCTATATTATAGCACGTTTTTTGTTAATTGTAAACAGTTTTTGTGAAAAAAGTTTGATTTTTTTATAAGTTATGTACAAACTGTAAAAATTAGGCTTCTTTGGTTCAATTTTATTGACACAGCAAAAATTTTATGATAAAATAATATGTGTGGTGCTGAGTTATTAAGGCTCTACGACCGATATTTGCCGGTTCTCCCGGCAGGCTGCAGATGACGACCCAAAAGGTGCGAAGATACCGCTCGGGGGCATCCGCGGCTATTTTTGTTTTTTTAAACATATAATGATAGGCATATAATGTCTGATGCGAGGTTTATATGAGCAAGCTTGAAGAAAAAATTGTATCAAGAGAAAAGATATACGAAGGATGCGTGATAGACGTCGTGTGCGACAGTGTTCTGCTTCCCGACGGAAGGCCTGCGAAGCGAGAGGTGTGCCGCGCTATCGGTGCAGTATGCGTTATACCTATTCTTGATGACGGAAATGTCATAATGGAGCGACAGTACAGATACGCACAGGGAAGAACGATGCTGGAGATACCTGCCGGTAAGCTCAACTCAAGGAATGAGGATCCACTGGAAGCAGCGAAGCGCGAGCTGCGTGAGGAAACCGGAGCAATCGCGAAAAAATACACCTATCTCGGTGAATACATCCCCTCCCCCGCCATCCTCTTCGAGAAGATACATATGTATCTTGCGGAGGATCTCTGCTTTACGGACAGAGAGCTTGATGAGGACGAATTTTTAGACGTAGAATATATCCCTCTCGACAAGCTTTACGAAATGGTAATGTCGGGAGATATCAAGGACGGAAAAACTCAGATTGCCGTGCTTAAGGCGTATGCAATGAAAAAAGGTTAAGTCCCACAATCCTCACAATCCTCGCTTTACTTTTAGGATTGACTTTTATTACCGATTATGTTATTATATAGATACTAAAAAGATTTTTGAAACGGAGGGGATCTCTTATGATCAACCTTTCACCTATTATATTTGCAATCGTGGGCGTTTTCGCCGTAATAGGAGCACTCATAGGACTGTCGCGCGGTCTCAGCCGGCAGATTGTGAGAACGGTCACTATTGTGCTATCCGTAGTCATCAGCTATATCGTAGCCGTGATGTTTTACAGCTCTGTCAGCGGATATTTTGAGGATAAGACGATCAATGATCTTTTGAACACTCTTATAGAGGCAGGTCTTCTCTCTGCCGACGCAAACCTGACCTGGCTTGAGAGCATGGACGTTCAGCTTGCTGTTTTGGCAATGTCCATTCCCTACTCTCTCATAATTATGCCGATAATTTTCGTCGTAGCGTTTATCCTCACCTCGCTTATCACACTTATATTCCACAAGATCATCTGCGGTCTGTGCAGATTCAGAGCGCGCGGAGGACTTGTCTCAAGGCTTCTCGGACTTCTGCTTGGACTTATCCAGGGTGTGGCGGTTGCCGGATTTCTACTTCTTCCGATCGTTGGAATCGGAAACGTTGCGAAGGATTCCGTCGCCCTGCTCAATGAGAAGGTTCCGGATGAAAGCTTTACCGAAACCTGCAACACAGCATACGACAATTATCTTAAGAGCGTTACGGAAAACCCGATCGTATCGCTCTACTCCTCGACCGGAATTAATGCGCTTTACGAGTCCATTGCAACCGTTGAAATAAACGGTGAGGATACTAATATGACCACCCTTATGCCGGATACGCTGATGATAGCGACGGATGCAGTGAAGCTGCAGGGTGTTGATTTCAAGAGCCTCACCTCCGAGCAGGAGGAGGCAATCAAGTCGATACTTACGACAGTGGATCAGAACAACTACCTCAAGGGACTTATCGCAAGCTCCGTAAAATCGATATCCTACGCATACACAGACGGCACGATATCTCTCCCCGTTGAGGATCCGTTCGCCTCCATCATAGATTCCGCGGTCTCAATATTCCATACCTCCGACTCAACTAACATCTCCGGAGACCTTAACACGATATCCGACGTGCTCTTTATTCTCTCAAAGGACGGCGTGCTTCTCGCCTTCGATGAGGGCTCGGATGCAATGCTTGACGCAATGCTTAAGCGCGACGCGGAAGGTAACACCAGCGTTAACCGAGTTATCACTACAATAAAAGCAAACGAAAGAACCAAGCCGCTCGTTACCCTTATAACCAAGCTTTCCGTCACCGTAATGAGCCAGCAGGCAGGAATAAGCAGTGAGGCTATCAACACCTACGAAAATATAAAAACCAGCCTTAATAACGACATCCTGTCACTCAACAAAGAGGATTACGCAACCGAGGAGGAATACGTCGCCGACGTTTCCGACAAGCTTGACGCCACTCTTAAGGAAAACAACATAACGCTTGAGAAGGATATCGTTGATACTATGGCGCAGTACGTTTCGGACAACTACAGCGACGTAGACGAAATAACAGACGATGAGGCGAGCGATATAATTCTCTCCTACTATGATGCTTACCTTGAATATCTTGAAACAAATGAGATCCCCGAGGGAATTACCCCACCGGTGATCGAGTAAATATCTGCTTCATATATCAAAAATTAAATAATTCCAAAACGAACAAGGGCGAAGATGTTTTAAAACGCGTCGTCGTCCTTGTTTGTATTTATAAACGGCAGCACCGTGTCCTCATAGCGCGGTGCTGCCGTTTCTTATTATGTTTTATGCCTTTACTTCAAGTCCGAGTGCCGCAACTATCCTCTCTGTTGCGGGAGCAAGCTCCTGCTTTGTAAGGGTGCGCTCTCCGGAAACGAAGCTGAAGCGAAGGGTCAACGCAGTAGATCCGTCGTCTGCGGTGTATATATCCTTCACGGTTACAGAATCAAGCAATCCGTCGGATGCAAGCTTTGCATCTGCTACAAGCTTATCGAATGCGATATCGGATACGTTTGCATTGAAAGTGACGTCTATATCGATCGCAGGGAATCTGGATGGCTCGGAATAAGCCGTGACGCCCGCCTTAACAGTTGCAAAGCGCTCGGTGAGTATCTCGAAGAATGCAACCGCGCACTTCTTATCGATATTCTGCGATACGACGGGGTGCGTTACCGAAAGATATCCGACACATACACCGTCAACATTTACAGAGAAGCTGTTTACGGGATGCATAAAGTCGTACTGAGCATCCGTGCTCTCGAACACAACGTCCTTATGAAGGATATCCGAGGCAAGCTCACATACGATATCGCGCGCGTTCATAAACACAGTCTCCTCGCTTGCGCTTTTGGAGAAGAGTACGCATCCGAGCTTATTCATCTCGTTGGCATCACCGTTTGCGCGAAGTCCCTCTACCGTGTGTCCGATCTCGAAGATACCAAAGCTGTCAAGATAGCCTCTGTTCTCCTTCACAAATGAAAGAAGAGTAGGTATCATCGACACACGCAGGTGCTTGTGATCGGGGGTCTGAGCATTGATTATGGTTACGTTCTCGGGGGTGCTGATACCGAGATCACGGTTCTTCTGAACGTCAGACCAGATGTAGGAGTGAACCTCGTGGAGACGGTAGCTCTTTACGAGGATATCCTTCATTCTGTCCTCATCCGACTTAAGTATCTCCTTACGAACGGGAGCAAGCTTGCTGTCGGAGGTGAATACGTCAAAGTTATCATAGCCGTATATTCTGGTGATCTCCTCGATTATATCAGCCTTAATGGTTACGTCCTTGGTGGCACGCCACGAGGGAACCGTAACACTGAACTTATCTCCGTCAGAGGAAACTGCAAAGCCGAGACCCGTAAGAGTCTTAATTATACGCTCCGTGGGAATATCTATACCGGTATATCTGTCAACGTACCTCTTATCAAAGTCGAGAACGATCGTGGGATAACGCTTTACGTATGCGTCGGTGAAGGAGGAGATAACTCTCGCGCCGCCGTCACATTCAAACAGAAGGTTAAGCAGTCGCTCTGTTGCAATGCGGCAGAGCTCGGGGTCGAGCATCTTCTCATATCTCATAGATGCATCGGTACGCAGTCCAAGTCTTGTGGTAGTCTTTCTTACCGAAACGCCGTCGAAGGTTGCGGACTCAAGGAGAAGAGAGTCTGTATCGTCCTCTATCTTGGATGCGTCACCGCCCATAACACCCGCGATAGCCACAGGCTGATCGTCAGAGGTTATCATAAGCATATTCTCGTCGATATCGCGCTCTATGCCGTCGAGAGTCGTAAACTTAAGTCCCTTGGGGAATGTCTGGACCTCGATCTTATCGACCTTCTTATTATCAAAGGCGTGCATCGGCTGACCGATCTCCATCATAACGTAGTTTGTGAGGTCGGCAAGGAAATTGATTGCGCGGGATCCGCAGTAGTAAAGGCGGATACGCATATTTACGGGGCTGACCTTGCGAGTGATGTTTTCCACCTTTATCGCACTGTAGCGATACGCAAGGTCGGTTGCCTTAACGTTTACATCAACTGCGGGAAGATTTGCATACTGCGAAAGATCGCACACGGGTACGGGCTTAAGCTCTCTACCGGTGATCGTAGCAAATTCACGGGCTATTCCGTAATGACTCCAGAGGTCGGGGCGGTTGGTAAGAGATTTATTATCTACCTCAAAGATGATATCGTCGATACCGTATATTGTCTTAATATCCGTACCGAGAGCTACGTCATCCTCTATCTCCCAGATTCCGGAGTTATCGTCGCTTATTCCCAGCTCTGCCTCAGAGCAGCACATACCGTAAGAGGTAAAGCCTGCAATTGTGGCAGGGGTTATGGGATGGCCCGATACCGATCCGCCCGAGGTCGCGAGCGCAACCTTCATTCCCTCTCTCACGTTGGGAGCTCCGCAAACGATATCTACGATCTCATCTCCCTTATCTACCTTGAGAAGGTGAAGCTTCTTTGAGCTCGGGTGATTTTCTACGGAGAGAATTTTTGCTACTACTACGCCGTAGGTATCCTCACCCTTAACGAATATATCCTCAACCTCCGCGGTCGAGAGTGTGAAATTGTGAATAAGAGCCTTTTTATCAAGTCCGGAGAGATCAACGAAATCTCCGATCCAATTCATAGATAAGAACATTCCGGCTACCTCCTTATACAGACTTGAACTGAGACAGGGACTTAAGATTTCCGCTGTTGAAATCGCGAATATCCTTTACGCCGTATCTCATCATCGCAAGACGGGTAAGACCGAGACCGAAAGCAAATCCGGAATACTTCTCGATATCTATACCGCCCTCTTTAAGTACGTTGGGGTGTATCATTCCACAGGGGCAAAGCTCAAGCCAGCCTGAATTCTTGCAGGAGGGGCAACCGTCGCCACCGCAAATCTCGCAGTTGATATCAAGCTCGAAGCCGGGCTCGACGAACGGGAAGAAACCGGGACGTAGTCTTACCTTAACGTCGCGCTTGAACACCTCGGAAAGCATCGTTTTCATAAAGTATATCAGGTTGGATATAGAGATATTCTCGTCAATCATCATACCCTCCATCTGGAAGAAGGTATTTTCATGGCAGGCATCCGTGGACTCGTTTCTGAAGCAACGGCCCGGGAATATAGCGCGCAGGGGTGCGCCGTATTTTTTCATTATCGCGTTCTGTGCCGCAGAGGTATGAGTCTTAAGAAGCTGACCGTTATCAAGATAATAGGTATCCTGCATATCTCTTGCGGGGTGATGCTTGGGAATATTAAGAGCCTCAAAGCACTGATAGTCGTTAACTATCTCCGCGTAGTTTTCAATTGTAAAGCCCATGCTCTCAAACACCGCCTCAACCTCTCTGGTTGCAAGAGTTATGGGGTGATACGAGCCAAGCTCACGCGCATAGGAAAGCGTGGGGTTGTATTTCTTCGCTCCCCTGACCTGCGCGTCTATCGCCGCCTTGCGAAGTGCCTCCTCGGCCTCAGCGATTGCAGATTCAACCTCGCCCTTAAAGCTGTTGATAAGCTGTCCTGCGCTCTTTTTATCCTCGACGTCGCGAAGCCCCTTCATAAGCTCTGCAACGGTACCCTTTTTACCAAGGAAGTTTACGCGCAGTGCCTCAAGCTTTTCAGCACTCGTCGCAAGCGCAAGCTCCGAATCAAAACGGGCTTTTAATTCCGTAATCTTATCCTTCATTTTAGAAAGTCCTTTCTATGCTCCGTTACGAAGGAGCACAAGCTATTAACCTAATTATTATAAAATAAAACAATTAATTTGTCAATGACTATTGATAAATGAAATCACTTTGTCGGGCAAAATTTTGCAAAGATCCTCTTTATTTTCGATTTTCTCCCGTGCGAGAGATGAGGACACGGTACGAAGCTCGTCATCGGCGAGCCAAAGCTCGGTCTCATAACCGCCCGTCTTCATATTAAATTCAGCCTGACGTTTTTCATATTCAAGATCTCGCTCATTACGATATCCCTTGATTATCTTCTCTATTCCGTGCTCGCGCATATAATCGACAACGTACCCGGACGAGGAGCTTACGATCACGTTCGGAAGATCCTCGGTAGCAAGCAGAAGCATACGCACTCTGTCGTCAACCGAATAGAGATATTTTTTCTCCGGGTTTATAAATACTACCGCGTAGACCTCGTCAAAGCGCTCTGCAGCGCGCTTGATTATGTCGAGATGACCGAGCGTTACGGGATCGTAGCTTCCGGGCAGAATAACGCTGCTCATTCCGCATCCCCCTTATACAAAAGGATGTTAACGAAGGTTTTTTTGCCGTAGTGAGTAGACTTAATAACCTCAAAATCCAAAAGCTGCTCGGTGCCGATCTCCTCCGTACCCGACTCCAGCACCACTATTGCACCGGTTGCAAGAAGGTGACCGTCCACAAGGCGGGCAAGGGCATCGCGACAGCATTCCATAGAATACGGGGGATCAATAAAGACGAGGTCGTACACGTCCCTGCCCGATGCCTTTCTTATATAATTGCGCCAATCGCTTACCATGTATCGGCAGTCGTCAAAGAAGCCCGTGTGCCTTGCATTCCTTTTCACGACCTCCATTGCCTCTCGCGAAGAATCAACGAAGCTGGCGCAGGCGGCACCGCGCGAGAGCGACTCAAGTCCAAGCTGACCCGAGCCGGCAAAAAGATCAAGAACACGCCGTCCCTCAACGTCAAACTGTATTGATGAAAAAACCGCCTCTTTAATCCGCTCCGAGGTCGGACGGGTCGCCTCTCCTTCAAGCGTTTCTATGCGTTTTCCCTTAGCTCTTCCTGTTATAATTCTTAACACGGGTGCTTCTCCTTTTAGTCTTTGTGGAAATAATCGTATATGTTTTTTGCGTCTCGCTCGCTTATTCCGCGTATTGCGGAAAGCTTCTTTTCATCCGCAGTCTTAATCATGGCAAGCGGCATTGAAGCAAGGAGCAGGCGAGCCTTCTTAGGCCCTATTCCTTCTATTCTTTCAAGAGTCGAGTGGGTCATCCTTCTTATCTTCGAACCCTCTGCGTGCTTAACGGCAAACCTGTGCGCCTCCTCCTGAATATTATAGACGAAGGAATAAACGTCTGTTTCCTTCGCTATGGAGATCTCACCCATACCGTCTGTTATCGCTCGGGTCTTGTGGTAATCGTCCTTAACCATACCGAAAAGGGGTATATCCACGCCGCGCTCCTCCATCACCGAGCGCACGGTGCAAACGTGAGCCGCGCCTCCGTCAAGAAGAATAAGGTCAGGACAGTCTCCGAGAGACTGCGTTCCGTCGCCTATATGCGAGAGCCGCCTGCCGATCACCTCCCTCATAGAGCCGTAATCGTCAGCTCCCAAGGTAGTCTTTACCGTAAATACGCGGTATTCGCTTTTTTTGAGCTTTCCGTCTATCAGAACTACCATAGAGGCGGTAATACTCTCATTGCCTATATTAGAAATATCGTACGCCTCTATGCGATGGGGCACCTCGGGAAGCGCGAGAAGCTCCGAAAGTCTGCGAAGCCTTTTGTCTTCCCTCTCACCGTCAAGGCGGAACTGACGCGCGGATTCCTTTGCATTCTCAAGCGCCATATCGCAAAGCGCCCTGCCGTCGCCGCGCTCGGGTATCCTAACGGACACCTTATATTTCGTGCCAAGTGACAGATATTCCGAAAGAAGGTCTAAATCCTCATCCGTCAAGGGGAAATCCAACATTACCTCGCGCGGAATATTTCCGGAGGTATCGTAATAATCCGCGATAAGAGATATTACGTCATCCGGACTTGTTATCTCGGATACCGAGAGAATAAACTCATTTTTGTTTATAAGCGCACCGCCCCTAATAGAAAGCATTGCGAGCACACTCTCGCCCTCCGAGGTGTAAAGCGCAAATACATCCCTGTTCACCTTGGAGTCGGCTACGACCTTCTGCTTTTCTGCGAGGCGGTCAAGCGCATAGATGCTGTCACGGATAGATGCGGCATATTCAAAATCGAGCCGCTCTGACGCGGATTCCATCTCCGCTGACAGCATCATTTTGGTCTCCTTCACGTTTCCGTCGAGCACATGCTCGGCGCATCTCACGAGTGAGCGGTATTCAACCGCCGAGACCTTCCCCGTGCACGGAGCTACACAGCGACCCATATCGCGATAGATACACGGCCGCTCCCTGCCTATATCCTTCGGAAACGAACGCTTACAGGTCGCGAGGGTGAATATACGCATCACAGCGTCAAGCGCGGAGTGGGCGCTCTGCGCGCTTTGATACGGACCGAAATATTTTGCCTTATCACTCCGCCTCTCACGCGTCACAAAAAGCTTCGGATATTCCTCCGCAGTAACCTTGATATACGGATAGGATTTCGCATCCTTTAATTTTATATTGTATTTCGGAGAGTGCTTTTTTATAAGCACGTTTTCAAGGGTAAGCGCCTCTATCTCGGTCTTACAGACTATATAATCAAAGTCCCTTACCAGACCTACCATCTTCGCCGTCTTATAGGAATGATTCTGACCAACGAAATACGAGCTTACCCTGTTTTTCAGTTTTTTGGACTTGCCGACGTATATCACAGCGCCCTCGGAGTTCTTCATTATATAAACTCCGGGACTGAGCGGCAAAGAATTCGCTTTATCTCGAAGTCGCTCTATTACGGTCATATTTTCACCCCCCCTTACAAAAAATCAAAGGAGCCGTCGCAAGCCCGAAACTTGAGACAGCTCCTTTGATATGATACCGTTACAGGCTTAACCGAAGCTACGGCTATCGAAATTATGTCAACATTCCGCGAAACCGCTGTCAACAAGCGCCACGAGAGCGTCAACTGCTGCGGCTTCATCGTTTCCGTCGGCAATAAGAGTAATTGTGGTGCCCTCGACTATACCGAGAGAAAGCACTCCAAGAAGGCTCTTTGCATTTACTCTGCAATCCTCCTTCTCAACCCAGATCGAACTCTTGAAGGAGTTCGCCTTCTGAATGAAGAAGGTTGCTGGTCTTGCATGAAGGCCCACGCTATTCTTTATTGTTACGTTGCGAGAAATCATGGAAATATATCTCCTTAGACCAATATCATTTTAAAGTATAACAAATTGTCGGATAAAAATCAATACCTTTTTAAAAAAACTTTTACTTTTAATTATTTATTCCGACATCGAGCGCGCTGGATTCCGAGCTTCGCGAGTCTCCGTAGTATCCGAGAAGCTCATCGTACTCCCTTTTTGAGGATCTGAGAGCGGATGCGGATATCCCGAGAACCGACCAGAATAGATATATCACGGATATATCCGAAAACAGATAGTCAAGCGAGCCGAAGGAAAGCATCGCCGTCAGCGCAACGGCTGTCATCTCTCCGGTAACGCATACCGCGGAATTACGAAGATACGGTCTGAAATATGACAGATGACGTAGGCGGATAACTACCAAAGCACCGAACAGAGCCAAAACGAATATACCGAATTCGCATCCAAGACCTATGAGCGTGTTAAATATTCCTGCCGAATCACCGCCGGATGCTCCAATATAGGCACTGACTCCCCTACCCGTACCGAGCCACAGATTATCTCTAAAAACTCCGATCGCCTCAGAAAATCCGGCAATACGCTCGGAAATACTCAAGCCGATAAGATCGTATAATTTATCGAGCACAGTCGATGAGAGAAACAGGACGAGATGAGGAAGAAGGAGCAGGACGATAAGCACGTCAGTAGGTATCTTTCTTGATTTGATTATGGGATACGCAACGACTGCTATGAGACCGGAGAGAAGAACCTCAGGCTGAATGGCAAAGCCGAGAACAGCAACCTCAAAAATAAACACCGTAAAATAAAATACTTTTTTTCTCATTTTACGCTTCTCGATCGCAAGAACGAGCGTCAGAATTGCCGAAACAAGAATAAATAACGACAGTGCCTCGGTGCTTGAAAAGAATGCCGATATACCCGGTGTTGAATACGCAGGCGCATCATACTGGCTTGCAGGCAATTCAACGATAAACTCGATTATTGATATCACGGTTATCGGAATTGAGGACACTATCATAGCGTTTATCGCACAGTCGGCAAGACGTCGGTTTACGATAATGTTTGCTGTCGGGAAGTATGCAAACAGCAGGGCGACGAACACAAGCGACTGTTTGAATGCCGCGCCGCTATCGCTTGCAAGACCACCAATCAAAGCGAGGGCAGAGATCAAAAGAAGGATCATGCTGTAGACGTCAAAATTAAATACTCTTTTTCCGACCATAACCTTCATCGCATATGAGATAAAGGTGAGGGCGGAAAGCGAGCAAATAATTAACACGGGGCTGGGCAACATCTGCACGTAAGGCAAGATCAAAAGCGTTACGATCATCGGAAATTCAGGTGACGTCAGTGCCACGGCAACGCAAATAATAAGCGCCAGCACCGCAACAACAAGCTCGATAGAAGTAAAGAACCCTATTATCGCGGGGATAAATCCAATAAACATAGCAATAAGCGGCGGTATCGTTATATTCTTCCCCGTTCTGTGCATTCTCTTTATTGAAAGAAACTCAAAAAATATTCTGTCGGTGACCGGAAAGTCCTGCACCGCAATACACATAGGCTTATCAAAAACGAGGAGCGGAATTGCAACGAGCGCGATCGCAAGGCTGATAAGCAGCGAAGTGGATGCTACCTGAGACTGAGAATAAAAATAATACTCTCCGAGCCCGAGAAGCAAGCTCATAATACCAAATGAGAGCAAAAAACAGCCGTAGGATCGGGTAGAGCTGTATGACAGGCATCTTCCGAGAATATTTATTCCTCTGACAAATTTGCCGCGAAGGAAGTTGACGTTTCCCATACCGCCGACCTCTTTTGACGCAAAAAGCCGTTCGTTTACCCTGAAAAAGCTTTTTTTCATAGTCTCTCCCTTCTATTTACCTTCTCTTTTTCTTCTTTGGCATGAGCGCCTCTTCAAACTCCGGGTGCACCATAAGAAGATCGGGACGGCGAGCCCGTGTCAAATCAACCGCCTGCTCAAGCCGCCATCTTTCAATTTTTTTATGGTCGCCCGAGAGAAGCACCTCCGGAACTTCACGACCGCGGAACTCTCTTGGCTTTGTATACTGGGGATACTCAAGAATACCGGAGGCAACAGACTCGCCCTCGTAGCATTCACTGCTGGCAAGAACACCGTCAACCAGGCGGGATACTGCGTCAATAACTATGCAGGCAGGTATTTCGCCGCCCGTAACCACGTAATCGCCGATAGATATCTCCTCATCTACGATCTCGTCAATGACTCTTTGGTCAACGCCCTCGTAGTGACCGCAAAGGAAGATCAGATTATCATATTCCGAAAGCTCCTTTGCAACGCTGTGCGAGAACATCCGCCCCTTTGGTGACATATATATAACTCTCGTTTTTCCGCCTTCGGGGATGCCCTCCGTAACGTGGGTATAGCAATCGTATATCGGCTGACAGGTCATAACCATTCCGACACCGCCGCCAAACGGAGTGTCGTCGGTCTTACGGTGCTTATCGGTAGAGAAGTCGCGGATATTGTGCGCGTGAACCTCAATAAGTCCTGCGCGCCCCGCCCTGCCGATTATGCTTTCACCGAGAACGCCCATTACCATATCGGGGAAAAGCGTCATAACGTCAAATCTCATTTTTCAGAAAAGAAGCCGGGTATCGGGCGCACGAAAACGCCGCGGTCGGCATCTATCTCCTTTATAAACTCGGGAATTCCCGGCAGGATAACGTCTCCGTCCTCGGTGCGAACGGTATAAAGCTTTGCTTGAACGCCGTCATCAACAGACACAAGCTCGCCGTAAACCCTCCCCGTGTCAACATCCGTCACGGGAAGTCCGATCATATCAGATATGAGAACTGCTCCCGCCTCAAGCGGAATGTCCGAGCGGTGAAGATACAGTATTCTGTTTTTTTCTGCCTGCGCCGCCTCACGGGAATCGACACCCTCAAGCGACATCAGAACGAATTTTGTGCTGACCGATGCCGAATTCACCTTGACCTCTTTATAGCTGCCGTCCTTATCGGCAAAAAACACGCGCTTCTGTGAGGCAAGTACCTTCGGTGAGTCGCACCAATGCTCAACCTTTAAAAGCCCGCGTACTCCGTGTGCAGAGCACACTTTTCCGCATTCAAGATATTCTTTTTTCATACTATGTATTTTACCATATATAAGTCAAAATGTCAACAATTCAAGTCTGTCGACGGCGACCTTAATTTCTTTCTTTTCTTTTTAAAATATTCTCCAAGCATCTCGCGAGTCTCTTCCTCAAGAACTCCGCCGATGACCTCGGGTGTATGATTTAGCGGTATCTTCACAAGATCAAGCGCCGAGCCAAACGCGCCGAAGCGTATATCGTGCGTACCGAATACGACCCTTGGAATTCGAGCGTTTACAATCGCTCCGGCACACATTACACACGGCTCCATCGTTACGTACAGGGTAACACCCGGAAGCCGCCAGCCGCCAAGGGCGCGGCATGCCTCTTCTATCGCAAGTATCTCCGCGTGATGTGTAGCACATTTGGTGCTTTCACGAGTATTATAAGCTCTTGCGATAATCTCACCGTCGCGTACTATCAATGCTCCGACGGGGACCTCGTCTATTTCCTCCGCCGCGCGGGCAAGCTTTATAGCCTCGTGCATATAAAATTCGTCAGTATTCATAAATCCTCCTTAAAGAGTCAGAACCGCAATAGTGACCGTCATCGCGACAAATATCACGGCTTCGTAAGAAATCTCAACACGCCCATCGTCCGACAACACCGATTTTAGCCTTTCCGCATATCTTTTGCGAAGCAAAACTGCCAAAACAAGAGATATCGCTGCCATAGAGAAAAGTATTATCACATAAGTCTCTTTAAATCCTGTGACGTCCGCACCGCGAATCCATATTACAGAAATAAGATTATTCATAAAATGAAGGATGACCGACGGAATAATACTGTCAAGTGCGATATCAAGCAACGCAAACAGCACGCCCGCGACAAAGGCGTAAGGAAGCTGATAAAGATTACAGTGAACAAGAGCGAAGAACGCTGCAGAGTAAAGAATCGCGCCTTTTTTTGAATACCGCAGAAGAAATGCAAGCGGTATATATCTGAACAGAATCTCCTCAAGAACGGACGGCAAGAGGGCGTGCTCGAAAATAACGAAAAATATATTTCCCGACACGTCTGTCACGGACGGCTCACTAAAGAGCGAGAGCAAAAGCGACGTCAGATAGCTTATAGCGAATACCGCCGCAAGAACAGGAGCCGCTGAGGTTGCAAGGATAGGCAGGTCACTCCGACGCACGCGCAGACCCACAGGAGTAGGACGCGCCTCTAACCGCCGCCCTATAAGGTATGCAATGAGGATCGGCAGTAAAAACGCAAGATAATAAACGGCCTCACCGAGAACCTCGCCGACCGCAGAGGAGAGCGAAAGCATCACTATAAATGTTGAATTGATCAAAACCAGATAGGATAACGACCTTTTCATTCTCTCCCCTTCCCGATCAGTATGCGACCGAAAATCTAAGCTTCCCCCGCATCACGTCTGCCTCCTCGACCACAATACGAACTCTGTCACCGAGGCGGTAGGTTACGTCACGCGAGCGAAGCGAAATGTTTTTCTCATCAAATATGAAGCTTCCGGGCAGCTCGGATATCGGAACCAATCCCTCGCATGTGTTATCGAGCATAGCAAAAAAGCCGAAGGAGGTAACGGAGCTTACCGTCGCTTCAAATTCCTCACCGAGGAAGCCTTCCATATAAATCGTTTTATATAGGTTTTCTATTCTGCGCTCGGCACCAAGTGCGCGAAGCTCTGCCTCGCTTGCCGCCGCTGCCGCGCGGCGCGCATATCCGACGTACTGCTCGGAACGGCGACCCTCAAGCAGTACCCTGTGAATTATCCTGTGAGTTGCAAGGTCGGAAAGCCGCCTTATCGGAGAGGTGAAGTGGCAATAGCAATCTATATTGAGGCCGAAGTGGAGTGAGCGCACCTCGGAATATCTCGCCTTGGACATAGAGCGAAGCATACTGTAAGATATCGGCGTGAGTATGCCACGCTCCCGTGCCGCGTGAAGCAGTCGGGAAAGATCCGACGGAGCAGCTTTATCCTTAGAGATGTAGGACGTATCAAAGCCTAGATTGTGCGCAAAGAGAATAAACTCGGATAGCTTATCCTCGGGCGGTACCTCGTGTATTCTGTAAACACAGGGTATACCGCGCTCGGTAAGAAGTCTTGCGACCCCCTCGTTTGCCGCGAGCATAAATTGCTCTATCATACGCTCGCTTATTCCTCGCTCACGCTTAATAACGTCACACGGCATGCCTTCGGCATCAAGTATTACCTCTGATTCCGAACTCTCGAGCTCGAGTGCTCCGCGAGCCTCGCTTTTCGCCCTTAACACTTCGTAGAGCTCACGCATTTTAAGAAGTGACGGTATGACCGACTTATATTTTTTCTTTATTTCGGCATCAGCCGAGCCGGCAAATATCGAATTGACCTCGCTGTAAACTCCGCGCACACGGCTACGGATCACTGACGGCTCTATCCTGGTTGAGATGATCTCTCCCCGAGGCGAAAGTCTTATAATTGCACTGAGGGCGTATTTATCCTCGTTAGCGTTAAGAGAGCAAATGCCGTTGGAAAGCGAGGGAGGCAGCATCGGAACCACCTTATCGGTGAAATATACGCTGGTTCCTCGCGCCATCACAGCGCGGTCAAGATGGGTTCGCTCTCTGACGTAATAGGAAACGTCGGCTATATGCACGCCGAGCTGCCATTCCCCGCCGCGCAATTTTTTCAACGAAATTGCATCGTCAAGATCCTTAGCACCTATTCCGTCTATCGTGAAGATCACATCGGAATCGCGGCGAACACGCCCCTCATCGGTTATCGGAATGGCGGCAAGAAATTCAGCCTCGGCCAGCTGCTCCGGCGTAAAATCGGTCGGTATCTCAGACTCAGCGAGTATAGCCTCGTAATTTGCCGAACGGGAATACGCATCGCCGAAGTTACGGATAACTGTGCATTCGATCGGATAGACTCCGCGCCTTATGTGCGCCTCAACCTTATCCCCTTCGCAGCTACCGCATAGATCGGTTATTATCGGACGGAGTGTTATACGCGAATCGTCCGGAAGCAACACGTATCTATGATCATGCCGTCTTTTGCCTCCATGTGAGAACCCGTCTCTGTATACGGTTCCTATCAGAGTTTTTCTTCCGTATTCAACGATTTTTCTGACACGCCCCTCGGTCTTTTCCTCACCAAAGCGCGAGGTATAGGTATGATAAACTATCTCAACAAGATCACCGTCTATCGCACCGCCGGTCCTATCCTCCGGAATGAATATATCTCTTACAGCGTCTTGATCTATAGGAGTAACAAATCCAAATCCGCTTTTCGAGGATGAGAACACACCGCGAATACATACCTCATCCCGCATGGTACGAGATGAAACTCTACCGCGACGTCCCTTGTCAAGAGCCATCCTCAGCTTCATTGAGTCTGTGCCCACACCCGTTTCTGCCACCGCACGCATCAGCTCCGCCCGTGCGCGCTCTTTTGATTTGCGCTTATGAGTATTCCTTCCCGAGAATTTCGAAAGCGCCTTTTTAGTTCTGTTATTTTTCATCACTTTTCCTTTTTTACTTATTATGCGCCTTTCGACTCTTGTTAGCCGCAGAAAAAGCAAAGGACGCCAACGCGCCCTTACGGCACGCACAGACGCCCTATGCTTACTATTCAGTTACGGCTGATCAATCAAAAATCGGATAGTCTACAAAGTTCTTCCAATCACCGGGGCCGGCAATAGAGCTGGAATAATCGGGCTGGATAACGTAAACGACGATTACCGTAAGAACGAATACTGCTGCAACGATAAGAGTCCACTTATTGAGAAGCTTACCGGACTGCTTTGCTTTATCCCTGCCGTAGTAGGTCTCAGATCCGCCTGCAATAGTACCGGAAAGACCCTCGTCACTCGTCTTTTGAATAGTAACCGAAATCACGATAAACACAGCGGCAATAAGAAGCAATGCAAGAAGTATATATTCAAACATCTGATTTCCTCCAAAAAGTTTCGATGCACAGTTACGCACCATAATTTTATAGAGATATTCTACCACATTTTTTCACAAAATGCAATACCTTTTTATAAAATATTTTCAAAACGGATGAAACGGTATCCGAATTCAGATCTCAATGCGAAATATGAGTTCACGCTCATTCTCTGTAAAGCTGTCTAGAACCTTGTGAAGCATGGCACACGACGGAGCATTTTCCTTCATAACGCGGGCACGAAGCTCTGTGAGTCCGATCTCCTTTGCCACAAGAATAAGAGCGCGAGCCGTTTCGGTTCCGATGCCTGCCCCCTGCCATTTAGGCAAAAGCCGCAGTGCAAATTCCGCAGCGCCGCGACCGTCAAAGGCATAGAGCACCGCCTCTCCTACGAAACCACCGCCTACTCTTATTGCCATACTCATAGAAGAACCCGACGCAAACTCCGCTCTCGCATTTTCAAGAAACCAGCCGTCATCCGGATTGGAAACGTCGTCGGAATAGTTATAACCCCAATATTTGTTTACATTTTCGTCCTTAGAGAGGATTGCAAGATCCGTGGCATCTGCATCCTCAAGGGCGGATAAAGTTACACGCCCCCACTTAACAGACGGAATCTCGGAGGCGAGCTCGCACTCGGTCTTTATCCTTATACGATAGCTTTCACACCTTCTGTCCTCTGCATCCATATCAATATGCCTGAATCCCGCGAAGGAGGAAGTTGCATCAGACGGCACGTCGCTGAATACCATTGGTACCTCCTCGCGCATCGCATATTCTGTGATCGAATCTATGGCAGAACTTATCGAAGCATCCTCGACGAGCTCGTACGGATAGAGGAAAAAGTATCTGCCCATATCAAACACACGTATAAGGGCGCAGCCGTGTGCTATTGATGCGGCATATTCTACGTCATCGCAAGACTCAAGGCTATCTATTATATCAGCAAAAGACGATGCGGCATCCTGCCCGAGCTCTGCCGCGCAAAGTGAGACCTGCTCTTTTGCATTTTCCTCATTCAACAGCTTAAAGGATATCATTTCCAACTCCGTCATCTGTCACGGGTATCCCGTGCAATTTTTATTATATTCAAGATTAGTATATCATATATAGATATGTTTTTCAAGGGTAAGATCGTGACCGTCAGAAAAAGGTGGCTGTCTCATTAAGAATTTAGGAGAATCAATGCAAAATCGAAGAAAATACGGTGAGAATTGTACTCTAGGCAAATTCTTAATGAGAACAGAACCGGGGCGAACGGATTTAGAGCAGAAATTTTTGGCTGACGAGCGAGAGGTGTACGAGGGTACACCGAGCGAGGAAACGAAAATAGAATAAAAAACAAAAAAGAATTAAGAAAAACCATAGTTTTTCGACCTTAATTTTCTCAAATTTGTTCATAATACTAAAGAGGCACTGTGTTTTTTCACAATGCCTCTTGTTTTTTATTCGGTTATGCCTAAATGCGACA
>JAZRUS010000034.1:0-2010 GCA_045652665.1 Eubacteriales bacterium
GGCCTCCGACTTCACGCAAGCGGAGCGTATATCTGAAAATTTCGGTATTCCTACCATTTCCACGGGTGAGCGTCTTCGCGCAGCGATAAAGGACGGCACAGAGCTTGGTCTCAAGGCCAAATCTTTTATGGATGCAGGCGCGCTCGTACCTGATGAGGTGGTTATCGGAATTATTAAAGAGTATCTTTCCTCAGAACAGTGCAAAAACGGATTTATTCTCGATGGATTTCCACGTTCGATTCCTCAGGCTGAAGCGCTTGATTCTATGGGAGTCAGCCTTGATGCAGTACTGAGCCTCGAAGTTACAGATGATAAGATCGTTGAACGTATGAGTGGACGGCGCGTTTGTCCTATCTGCGGAGCAACGCATCATATCATTTACAATCCTCCTGAAAAAGACGGAATTTGCGACAAGTGCGGAGCGGAGCTTCAGATCCGCAAGGATGACGCTCCGGAAACAGTCCTTTCAAGACTTGAAACCTACCACAGAATTACAGAGCCTCTTAAAGAGTTTTACTCGAATAAGGGAATCCTCATAACAGTTTCAGGTCAGGAAAAAGTTGAGGACACTTCTGCGATTGTAAATGCGGCTCTCAGCCGATTCGAACAATGATACAAATCAAAAATTATGATCAGATCGCCGCTATGAAAGAGGCAGGACGCATTACGGCGGAGGCGCTTCTTATCGCGCAAGAAAATGTGCGAGAAGGCGTTTCAACGGATAAACTCGATAAGCTCATTCGTGAGCATATCGAGAGATCCGGCGCCATACCGTCTTTCCTGAATTACGGCGGATTTCCGGCAAGCGCTTGTATATCGGTAAATGACGAGGTAATACACGGCATACCAAACAAAAAGCGTATTTTGCACGAAGGAGATATCGTAAAAGTTGACGTCGGCGCTTACTATAAAGGCTTTCACGGAGACTCTGCAAGAACTTTTCCTGTAGGAAAAGTAAGTGCGGAGGCGGCAAAGCTGATAGAAGTTACTGAAGCAAGCTTTTGGGAGGGCATAAAACAGCTTAAACCCGGAAATCGCTTAGGTGACGTTGGGCACGCGATAGACTCGTATGTAAAACAGTATGGCTTCAGTACAGTGAAGAAATATATCGGACACGGTGTCGGACATAACTTGCACGAACAACCTGATGTTCCGAATTTCGGAAGCCCGGGACGCGGAACAAGAATCTGCGTGGGAATGACTTTGGCCATAGAACCGATGATAAACATCGGAGAGGACTCGGTCATTGAACAGAGCGACGGATGGACGGTAAAGACAGCTGACGGAAAACTGTCGGCACATTACGAAAACACCGTTGCGGTTCTTTCGGACGAGGTGTTAATACTGACAAAGGCTTGATTTGATATTGTTTTGAAGGAGGGAACACATTATGTCTAAGGACGATGTAATTGAATTTGAAGGCGTAGTCGTTGAGGCAATGCCCAATGCGGTCTTCAAGGTAAAGCTCCCGAACGGTCACATAGTGACAGCTCATATTTCGGGAAAGCTAAGAATGAATTATATTAGAATTTTGCCAGGCGATAAAGTTACGGTTGAGGTTTCGGTTTATGACCTCGATAAGGGCCGTATAACCTGGCGCGCCAAATAAGAAGAAAGGAATGGTATTACAAAATGAAAGTTAAGCCATCCGTTAAGAAGATCTGCGACAAGTGCAAGATTATTAAGAGAAAAGGCCGCGTAACGGTCATTTGCGAAAATCCCAAGCACAAGCAGAGACAGGGCTGATTCAGTCCTATCCAGAAATGAGAGGTGAAATAAATGGCTCGTATAGCAGGTGTTGATATTCCCAACAACAAGCGTATAGAGATAGCTTTGACCTATATTTACGGTATAGGCCGCACAAGCTCCAACAAGATACTTGCCAAGACAGGCATCAATCCCGACACTCGCGCAAAGGATCTTACCGAGGCAGAGGTCGCAAAGCTTCGTGATGAGATCGAAACTTCATATCATGTCGAGGGTGACCTTCGCCGTGACGTTGCTCTGAAC
>JAZRUS010000035.1:0-10604 GCA_045652665.1 Eubacteriales bacterium
GACTACATCCGTCCCGAGCAGCAGGCGATAAACAAGATCGAATCGCGCATACTGCAAAAGCTCTTGCGCTCGGCGGTCACCCCCATCGTGCCTGAGGATGCAACCATATCGGTCAACAACTCGGTGTTCGGTCAGGTGATAAGAATAAAGCCGGGCGAAAGCATTGCACAGTACGGAAAAGTTGACACGACCCCCGATATATCGCAGGATATTGCCGCGGCAGAGAGGCTGTATGACCACTCAAAGCGCGTGCTCGGAATCTCCGACGCACTGCAGGGCCTCGACACCGCTATGGCAGAATCCGGTTATGCACGGCAACTGAAAATTTCCCAGGCGTCCGGAAGACTGGAATCAAAGAAAAAGATGAAGCACACGGCATATGCCAGACTTGACCGCCTTATCTTTGAGCAATATCTGGCATTCGCGGACGAGCCGAGAGCTCTTTCCTACCGCGATGCATACGGAAGGATACAGGATGCCGAGTTCAACAGATACGATTTTATAGAGTACGACGGCGTCACGGGTGAATATTACTACGACGATGCCTACCTGTTTTCTGTGGACCTCAACGGCGGTGCCGAATATCAAAGGGAGGCTCTGTGGGAAAGAAACCTCGAAAATCTCAAGGCGGGAACGCTTGGCGATCCGTCGCAGAACGTGACGCTTCTGAGATACTGGCAATGTCAAGAGAGAGCACATTATCCGCACGCAAGAGAAAACGTAGAATACTTTACCCTCGCAATCAGCAACGAGAACGGAACAGGAGGTGTAACAGATGGCAAAAACGCAAACCCTTGAGGATTTTATAAGAGTATACGTCAATAACAAGAAGAACTCACACCCCGCCGTCGGATACGCTGAATGGCTCGGCGGTAACGGAATAAAATCACGAGAGATCTATTCCGATGCTCTCAGAGATATCGTCAGCGACAGTGCAAAAAGCAGACCGACCTACGGTAAGGAGAGCGAGAGGCTCGCCGGACTCGGACTGACGAACAGCGGATACGCTCAATATCTCGAATCCCTTACAAAAGAGCGCGAGGCAAGCCGCAGAGGCGGAGCCCTTGAAAAGTACATCGAAAACGAGCTGTCTAATGTCAAGGGATACGGCAAATACCTTGAGGGACTGTCAGTAGCCGAAAAAAATCTTTATGAAAAAGTGGAACAAAGACTGTACGATCTGTCCACGGCAAGCTACGATCGGGCATATCGATATGCAATAGAATCCGGACTTTCAGAGGAGGATGCATCCGAGCTTGCTAAGAAAACCAGCGAGGCAGCCGCAGGCAAGGCTATAAACAAGGTGCTGGACGCTATCGTAAACAAGGAGCTCAGTGAAAGACAAGCAAAGCAATACGCGCTCTCGCTCGGTCTAGGAGAGACGAAAGCCGCCGAGCTTGGAGAATACGCACGAAAGATGAACTCGGAGCTCTACTATTCGAGAGACTACTCACAATACCTAAAGGATAAAGCAAATTCTAACAAGTAAGAAAGGATAATTATGAATAACAAGAAAAATTCCCCCTACTCTACTTACGGTCTTAACAAAATAGACTCACCGAAAAAGGAAAAGAAGGATACGCCCCGCGCAACAAAAACCGAAAACGGACGCGACCTTCGCGGTTGCAGAAAATGACCGAAGACAGAAATGAAACCCAAAACGTAAATAATGCTTTGCATGAATCCGAAGAAAATCAAAGCGCGCCCCTCGAAAATGAGGTCTCCGACGAAGTTTTGGTAACTGACGCGGAAGCCGCGACTGAGCAAATCACGAGTGTAGAGATCGATTACGATGAGCTGGTACGGGAGGATCTGTCCGAGCTTCGCGAAAGCTTCCCGGAGCTTCGCGGCCTCAAGGACATAACCGATCTTGACAACCCTGTAAGATACGGTGCGCTCCGCGATCTTGGACTTAGCGCACAGGAGGCATACCTTGCAACTAGAGCGACAAAGGCAAGAGACAACAGATCGCACCTTCGCGCCACGCGAACCGTATCCGTCGGGGCGTCCTACACTATGTCGGAAGCAGAGATGAGCGCGGCGCGTGAGCTGTTTCCCGGAGTCTCGGATTCACAGATCAGACAGCTCTACAAAAGAGTCACGAAACAATAAAGAAAGGAAAAGAAATGTTTAAGCTTATTAAAATTTTAGGCGGTCGCACCAACGTTCCCGAGATTATTTCTCTCAGGGCGGAGGAATACACCGAATACCGCGCAAATTGCGTATATTACCTAGCGGAGGGCATCGTAAATACGACCTGCTATTCGGGCAGTGACCCGATCTTCATACCAATTGAAAATATCGCTGCGGACGATCATAAGCCCTACGTTCGCGGATATTTTGTATCCGAGGAGATGATTTTTGAAACTAATATGGCAGGAGAGCTCGGCGAGGTCGGTGTCGGAAGCTTCGTCGCACCGAATATCGACGAATCGGAGATCACCGTCGGTGTCACTTCCGACGCAGGTTATTTCGCCGTAATCGTAAGCATGGACGAGGTGCTGGACGACGGAAAGGTACTTATCCGCTTCAAGTGGTAAAGAAAGGAGAAAAAATAATGATCATCTATTCTAAGAGCACCGGCACCAATAACGGTGCAATAGGCAAGCTCGAAACGCCTATAAAAATGATAATCGAGCACGAAAGCGACCTTCTCACCAAGAAGGGCGGCATTTGCTCATGGCTTTTCAACGTTGAAAAGAGCACGAGATTCGGCGAGACCATAATCGGTCAGAATGAGTTTGACGTCTTCCAGGCAACTCCCGAGGGCGGCGGCGCAGAAAACGACTCTATAAACGAATCCTACCGCAAGTTCATAGAGCACATACAGTTTATGAAGGAATTTACCATCACCGCGGAGATGATGGAGGATGCGAATTACGGTGTAGCGGCAGACGCAAAGCGCAGGGCCGAAAACTTTACACGGGCATACTACAAGACTATCAACAAGGTCTGTGAGCACGCACTCATAAACGGAACTAATAATAGCTCTGTTTATGCAAAGGCATATCTTGACCTTACGACGGCTGACGGCAAGCCCCTTTTTGCATCCGATCACACATGGGGCACGAACACCGGCAAGAGCCAATCAAACTTCTTCTGGGGAGATATATTTAAGAGCGGAACAGCAAGAGCCGCATCCACTTCCGTATTTGAGGAGGCGCTGGGCGAGCTTTCGGTCAAGCTCAGAAACGTCAAGGATGAGAACGGCGACCCGCTTGGCTACACCGCAGACACCATTATACTCCCCGGCAACAGACCGATAGCGGAAACCATCGCAAAGAAGGTATGCGGCTCCGAGGGCTCACTCGGTAACGGCTACAACGATATCAACCTTCACTTCGGCAACTGGAACGTTGTTATCCTGCCCAATTGGCAGACCGAGGATGACCGCGTTATGATCATGTCCAGCGAGGCAAACAAAAACCTCTCGGGAAATATGTTCTTCAACCGCGTTCCCCTTACTGTCTCAAGCTGGGTAGACAACCACACCGGAAACTACGTATGGAACGGCAGATGCCGCTTCGGCGTAGGCTTCGGCACGTATAAGCACATAATGCTTGCCGTAGATTCGGCAAGTGCGGTAAGCGGAGCTACGAAGCTCTGATGACACTGCCGTCGGGGCAGACAATTGCGCCCCGACAAACCGCCGGGACAGGCGTATTTAGGCGAAACAGAAAATGAACGAACGCATATATCTTTCCTCTGAATCGCCCTGTCCCATTACTTTAATTAGGGAGGTAAAATTTTGACTTACAACGAACTCTGTGAGGAGATAAAGGCTCTCGGATTTGAGACCGAGACAGACTCTCCCGAACGAATGCTGTTTGCCGTTCAGAGAGCTTTGCGCGTTATTGCGACGGAACGGCCGATATACAAGCGCATTGCAATTCACAGGCACAGGATAACGCAAACGAACGAAACCGCAAAGCTTATGCACAAAGGCGGCTTTGATGACGAGATCTCCTTCCGCGCGAGGGCATATTCCTTTAGGACGTACGGTGAGGGCGCATTTCTGATAAATGATGAATCCGGGGAGAGGCGTGTTGAGTTTTCCGGCGAGGGCAAGCTGCACAAAGGCTTTCTTTACGGCGAAGGGATTATCAAGTTTGTAGGAGAATACTCCTATGACGTATTGGACATCGGAATATATGACGAGCTGTTTTGCGGCAATATTGAGGATATCCCCGAGGTTGGCGCGGAGGTTATCATCGACGTCAGATCCTACGAAAAGAATTTTCTAGCCTTCGTATCTACTCCAAAAGACGAGCGCGGAAAACCTATCAAGGGCGCGTCCGTAAGAGGAGCTGTTCTTACTCTTCCGTCCGATTATTCAGGCCGAGCATACGTAATTATCAAGCTTTCCCCCGCCGTGTCGGGAGAGCCGGATGAGATCATAGAAATGCCCGAATGCTGCGAGCATCTGCTGCCGCTTTTATCTGCGGCATACGTATGGCTTGAAGACAACCCGGAAATAGCAGAATACTATATGTCACTGTACCGCGAGGCGATGTCCGCCGTTAAATACTACGACAGGCCACAGATCGACACGGGGTACGAGATAAGCGACAGGTGGGCGTGATATGGCACTAAAAAAATCCACCTTAACCAAAAATACAGAATACACCGTAACGTACGGAAATATGCGCGGCGTTGATCTGAGTGCCAGGGGAGCCGCCGCTTCAAGATACAGATTCTCCTACCTTGAAAATATGTACAGAGATTATTCGAGCGGAGGAGACGGAATAACCGAAAGCGTGCCCGGCTTCAGAAAGGTTTTGAGCTCCGGAGCGAAAATACACTCAATTTTTACGCATAAGGACGGCACGGGGCAAGAATTCGTGGTTTATCATGCGGGGGCGAGTCTTTTCAGATTTGCATCCTCGGCGCGTGACGGACTGTCTTATACAGAGCCCATAGCGACGCTGCAAAATGACAAAAGCTGCGCCTTCAGCTCCGGGAGCGATCTTTACGTTCTGGACGGCAAGAGCATAATAAAGGTCGACGGCGACGGTGTTGCCGCGCGTGTCGGAGAGGACGTCGACGCATATCTTCCGACGACCTACGTAAACGGCGAAAAATTTGAGCAGAGAAACCTCTTAAACGATGGATTTCGTGAAACATTCACCGTCACTTCCGCTCACGACTGCGCCCTATCAAGTGACGGACTCATTTATAAGATCCTCTCGACCGAGGATAAGACCTGCGCCGTTTCGGGAATAGATGAAAACGTGGGCGGAGCGGTTTACGTCCCCTCTTTCACGGCTCTGGGAGAAATAAGCTTTAGGGTAACCGAGATTTCCGACAAGGCGTTTATGGGAAACGCAAAAATAGAAAAGGTAATCCTTTCCGACAACATAAAAAGGATCGGAAAGCAGGCTTTTTACGCCTGTAAGGCTCTCAAAGAGGTAGTCTCGCGAGACGGACTCGAGACGGTCGATAACAACGCTTTCCTTGAATGTTCTTCGTTGACACGGGTCTACCTTGGTGCCGGTCTTATCAGTATAGGAGTTGCCGCATTCAGTGTCTGTACGTCGCTGAAAAGCATTGATTACGCCCTATCGGAAACCGAGTTCTTAAAAATAGCGATCGATGCCGATCTCAGCGGCATCACCGTGAATTACAGTGTTGTGGCAGACAGCCTTTCCATAGAGATACCGATACACACACCGGCGGTGTCTGTGGAGAGTATCTCCGTTGGCGGCGCAAACTCTGAATTCAGCTTGAAATACGTAAAGGGACTCGTCACCGCCGCCGTGATAACCGCAGATATACCCGATAGCCTTGACGGCACTGAGATAGTTATATTGGGCAAGGGAGATCCGAGCAAGGATGCCGGAAGAAGCTTTATCACCGAAAACGGAGAGCGAATATCCGGAGCTGATGCCATAAAGGGGTGCAGAGTCTGCGAGTGCTTTGACGGCAGAGTTTTCTTAGCAGGAAATCCTGCACTTCCCAATACGGTATTCTATACGTCCCGATCGGATACAGGCGGAAACGATCCGACCTATTTCGGCGCAAACAACTTCTTTAACGACGGTGTTGGCGGATATCCGGTTATCTCAATGCTTGCGGCAGCAGACTCTCTCGCGGTATTTAAGGCAGGGGATGACGGCTGCGGAAGCATATACTATCACACGCCGAAGGATACCTCAAGCGATTTTATACCGAGGATATACCCCGTGTCATATATTCACAGCGGAGTCAGTGCCCTGGGAGATGCGATATCCTTCTTCGATGACCCCATCTTCTTATCCTCTCGCGGTTGCTGCTCGCTGGGAAAAAGGTCAACGAACCTTGACAGAAGCATATCGGTACGGTCAAGCAATATAAATCCGTCGCTTCTTTCCGAGAAGCTTTCGGACGCATCTATGGCAACTTGGTGCGGATATCTCGTAATTCAAGCGGCAGATCACATATATCTTGCCGATTCGCGGCAGACCTTCACAGGCGAGCTTGGCGGGACGGAGTACGAATGGTACTATCTTACCGGGATAGGATCATATACGGGTGCAGTCGACGTTTATCGGTATGCAGAGAGCGCACCGGAGGGTTACAGCGTTCATCCTACGAAAGCCGGCGAGAAAACGGAAAGCAGCGTCTATATAGCGATGCTGAACGGAGAAGCAGTTTATTTCGTCAGAGAAAACGGAATCAGGTATGCGGTCGCTACCGACGGTGAGCGCAGGGGAGGATCGTTTCATCCGGCAACCTGCATATGCACGGCAGATGGGGATCTTCTGTATTTCGGAACGGAAAACGGTGATATCTGCGTTTTCAACAACGACAAGCGCGGAAAGCCGCCCAAGCATCTATCCTCATCCCCCGACTTTGACGGGGAGGATTTCGCACTTAAATATTCAAAGAGTATCCATCCATACTATTACTCCCATAACGGACACGCGGTAAGATACGCGCTTACGACGGTATTGGATGACGGTGGATTTCCTCACCTAACAAAGAACACCAAAAAGGGCTCGCTAACGATAAAACTGCGCTCCCTCGGCAACAGCACCGTAGTATGCGAGGCAGCGACCGACAGATCGGGTTACAAGGAGCTCTCACGCCTAGATGACAGAGGACTTGACTTCTCGGATCTCGATTTTGGTTCGTTAACCTTTGCAAATACGGAATTTCCGACGCTGTCCATCAGAGAAAAGGAAAGAGGCTGGATCGAGAAAAGCATCAGCCTTTATTCCGATTCATACGCCTCCCCATTCGGAGTTTGCAGTATCACGTACCGTTTCGCAATCAAAGGAAAAATCAAAAGTTAAAAGGAGAAAAAATGAAAACAGTAAAGATAACAGAAGCAGAAATTGCCGATAAAAGGGTTTCATCGCTCCCGACGCGCCCGACCGTCCCCGCCGCATTCGGCGGCAAGGGATATACGGCGGCAGAGCTGAAGGCAGCGTTCGACGCGCTGCCTCTATTTATAGTCGAAAGGCTCAATTCACTGATCGACGAGATAAGCGCTGAGGGAGGAATCGCAACAGCAATCAAAACGGGGATAGAGGAAGCAGCAACACTCGATCTTCTCCTTCTCGATATAAAGAACGGAAATCTTGCGGACTATCTCACCCTCTCCGACGGATCGACGCTGACCGAAACGCTTGATTCTCTCAGAACGGATATAGACAGAATGCTCTCCGTTCTATCTGATTAAGGAGCTTTTATGAAAACAATAATTTACAAAAAAGTGCTTGGAAGGTATGAGATCGAGAAAATCAACGATCGCGGAGGAGATAAAATTCTAGTGGAATTTTGCGAGCCAATCGACTCAAAGCTTACCGTTGCAGGTCGAGTGTTTCCGGTTGAGAGAGGTGTGGCACGCATTGATGCAAAAAGACTGCCGGATGGAGAATTGTCTCCAAAACTTTACACGGATGGCGCGGTTTCCTCCATCGAGGGTTTTATCCTGTCTCACGGAGCGATTGTACGGATCAACGTGACCGATGACTACGTAAGGAAGCTCGTCTCCGTAGTAGACGAGCTTCAATTAAAAGTACGGTCGCTTGAGGAGAATTGCCGAAAAATTCAGAAAAAGATAGACCAACCACTCCAATTTTAAGAAAGGATCACGTAATGAAAAGGATCATCACACTATTTTTTATACTTACACTAACCGTATGTATGCTTGCGGTAGGCGCATCAGCAGAGCCCCTCTCGAATACGGAAATGACGGCAGACGGTGAAGAAACAGGCAGGAATGAGGTGCGCGAGACGGAAACGGACACCGACACCAATCCGTTTGAGTCGCTATATTCACTGATCTACGACAATGCGGACAAGCTGCTCGCGCTGCTTGCCTTCCTTGGGTCAATTATACTTACCGTAGCTTACAAGCGCGGTATGCTTCCGCTTATAAAAGGCGGTCTTGGTGCTCTCGGCTCGGCAGTAAAAGCCCTAAAAGATGAAGCAGACCGCGCGAGCTGTGCCTCAAGCAACGGGGTGCAGAAGGCGGCGGAAAAGCTACAGAGAGCGGAGGAGATACTGAACCTGCTTACTGAGCGGATAGAAAATCTCAATAACGAGCTCTCTGCCGCAAAAGACGAGCGGTCAAAATACACGGATATCACGACCGTCCTTATATCTCAGATCGAACTGCTTTATGACGTTTTTATGTCAAGCTCACTGCCCGCATATCAGAAGGAAGCAGTCGGTGAGAGAGTGAGGGAAATGAAAAAACTTCTGAAGGCGGGCAGCGAAAATGAATAAACACCGCGCACGTGGTATTTTGCTGACCGCACTCGGTACTGCACTTTCGGTAATTCCGCCGCTCACGGCAACGCTGCTCTACTTTCCTGTTTGGAAGTCGAGAGGCGGAGCGGCGATGCTCTCCGGCTTTACGCTTATTCTCATACTTATGACCATGGTACCGTTTTTCAGACTGATCAAAAAGGCGCTTTCCTCTCCAGCGGCACATACGATGTGGTTTATCGCATTTATCCTGTTCTTTATTCTGTCGGAGATTGCCCATGAAATGACGGTAATATCCTTCACAGGATTTGTCGGAAACGCCGGCGGTGCGCTCGTCTTCAGAATGGCAAAAAAGGAAAAATCAAGGGAGATGAGCGAAGATGGCGAAGGAGTTTGACGTTTCGCTTTTTGACTCCGGCGCGCTCGTGAAACGGGGAGTGGGAGCAATCCTCGAAAACGCCGGAAAGGCAGTGGCGGCAATAACACTTGTGGTTACCGCTCTAGTCCTATTTACCGACATCGGCTTCACTGACTTCAGAGCGGAGAGCTTCACCTCCACTCTTGCGGTAATGCTTCTCTCCTCCTACGTTATGTTTTTTTCGATGTCGGAGGCGGGAGAAAAGGCAGCCGAATCAAGCAAGGGATATAAGGAGTCAAGCGAAAGATATCTGAAGCTTGCCGCACGTGTGCGCGGCGACGACCTCGGACGGCTCAGAGACTTCTGCAAAAAATACACTGCGGAGGAGCTGGAGTACCGACGCTGTGACTATCTGATAAAGCACGGCTATACAAGGAGTGAGTACGATTCATACCGCAGCGGCGAGGCGGTAGACAGACGCGCTCGCAGAGTCTTTCGGAGAGCGGAACGGCTAAAAGCGGCGACGCTTACCCCGCGAACTCTTCTGTCAAACGAAAGCAAAAGGGAGCGCGCAGAGCTTTTTAATCCGGAGAACACTAAGCTTATTACCATGGTGCTTAAGATGCTGCCAACCACGCTTTGTATGCTTCTTACGGTATCGGTGATGCTCCGCGCCAAAAGCGGACTTACAGTCGCGGACGTTATAGACGGATTATTCAAGCTATTCTCACTGCCAATCATAGGCTTTAGAGGATACGCCTCCGGCTATACGTTCAAAAGCTCAGGTATACCGCTGTGGCTTGATACTAAGTCGAGACTGCTTGAGGCATTCCTGAACCGAGAAGAATAATACAAAAAGGCTGTCACATCAAATAGCCGAAAACAAAAACGGTGGGGTTGATTTTAACCTCACCGTTTATCTATATTTTAGAATTTTAATGCTAGAGACCTGCGGTTTGCTTCCGGTTTATACTGTTTGCTTCCGTCTGCTCACGCGTACTCTTTAGGATCAAAGCACCGCCGCGACAAGTCCGCCGTCGTAATCTATCTTGATATGCGAATCCGGCGCAATATCCGATGCGATTATCTTCTTCGCTATCAGCGTTTCGATGTTTGATGATAGGAATCGCTTAAGCGGACGCGCGCCGTATATCGGATCGTACGAGGACTCGATAATATATTCGCGTGCCGCATCGCTAACGCTGATCGAAACTCTGCGCTCTGCAAGACGGTTCGAGAGGGCAGATATAGCCAACTCTACTATAGATTTGATGTTCTCCTTGGTAAGCGGCTTAAAGTAAACTATCTCGTCAAGGCGGTTAAGGAACTCCGGACGGAACGAGCGCTTAAGAAGCATATCAACTCCATCACGCGCCTCTTTAGATATCTCGCCGTCGCGTATTCCGTCAAGTATAATATCCGAGCCGAGGTTTGAGGTCATAATGATGATAGTGTTCTTAAAATCTACCGTCCTGCCCTGACTGTCGGTTATCCTGCCATCGTCAAGCACCTGCAAAAGAACGTTAAAGACGTCGGGATGCGCCTTTTC
>JAZRUS010000036.1:0-29179 GCA_045652665.1 Eubacteriales bacterium
GGGGCTCACCTCTGTTACCTTCAATAGAAGTCATAAGAGCGGTTTCCTCGCCGCAAACGAATGCGCCGGCACCGAGTCTTATGTGAAGGTCAAAATCAAATCCGGAATTAAATATGTTCTTACCGAGAAGACCGTATTTACGGGCATCTTCAATAGCGATCTGAAGACGCTTTACCGCAATAGGATACTCAGCTCTTACGTAAACGTAGCCTTCTGTAGCGCCTACAGCGTAACCGCAGATAGCCATTGCCTCGACAAGACAGTGGGGATCTCCCTCAAGAACGGAACGGTCCATGAATGCTCCGGGGTCACCCTCGTCTGCATTACATACAACGTACTTCTGGGGAGCCTTGTTGGGCGCACAAAGAGCCCACTTACGGCCGGTGGGGAATCCTCCGCCTCCTCTGCCGCGAAGACCTGAATCGGAGACAATCTTAATAACGTCCTCGGGAGTCATTTCGGTGAGAACCTTGCCGAGAGCCGCATAACCGTCCATTGCGATATATTCGTCAATGCTTTCGGGGTCGATAACACCGCAGTTGCGAAGAACAACGCGGTTTTGGGACTTGTAGAAAGCAGTGTCGCCAAGAGCAACGTTAACGATCTTTTCCTTGGTTTCTTCTGCTCCGGTATCGTTGTAAACGAGATGCTCAACGACTCTACCTTTGAGAAGATGCTCCTCGACGATTTCCTTAACGTCATCGGGAGTAACGCGGCTGTAGAATGTACCGTCGGGATAGATGATAACGACAGGGCCGAGAGCGCAAAGACCGAAGCATCCGGTCTGTACGATCTTTACTTCTTCGCAAAGGCCGAACTTTTCGAGGTTTTCCTCAAACGCCTTCTGAACGTTATGACTTCCCGATGAGGTACAGCCTGTACCGCCACAAACTAATACATGTGCACGAATCATAAAACCTACCTCCGATTATTTTGTTTGCGCAATGGTGAATTCGGATACAACATTGCCGCCCTTAAGATGTTTTTCAACGACCGCCTTTGCCTTTTCTGCGGTCATTTTCACATAAGTGACCTTTTCTTTTCCGGCCTCGTGTATTTCTACGACGGGCTCGTACTGGCAGATGCCGATGCATCCTGTCTGGGAGACCGTAACCTTGCCTGTGAGGTTTTCTTCGTTGATAGCCTCAACGAAGGCGTTGAGTACAGGACGAGCGCCGGCAGCGATGCCGCAGGTAGCCATACCGACTACGACACGGATTTCACCCGAGCCTTCACGAAGGACGACCTTGCTCTTCATCTTGTCTCTGATTGCCTGTAATTCAGCCAAAGATTTCATTTGTTTTTCCTTTCTTGTATTGCTTTTTTATTTGATTTTAAATTCAAATCTCGTTATATTGCTCTCTAAGATTTTCTTCTATCCACTTTATGACCTCGTAGCTGTCAAGCGGAACGTCCTCAAGAATCTCTCGGAGCACCCTCGTATCAAGTGTGATCTCCTTTTCGCCGATAGTATGCTTGTAGAGAAAATCGGTTTTCGGATGACCTTGAATGAGGGTGGTTACAGTTGATATCACGTCGCCGAGCGGTGTGAAATCAATATGTGTTTTATCATAAGTGGCGACGACCTTGGTACCGTGCGAAAGATCATCTTTCTGCGCCGTTTTCGACGTTATGGTAACATTGCCGCCCGTTTGCTCGGCGCTCATAATGAGAAGCGGAATGCCGAGGCCGACGTTTCTTGTCGTTCTGGTGGTGTAGAAGGGGTTTGTCACTGCCTCGACTGTTTCGGGGGACATACCGCAACCGTCATCAATTATACTTATAACCAATGTTGTGTCCGTTTCATCAATCAATATCTCGGTCAGGGTCGCACCCGCTTTGACGGAGTTTTCGGATATATCAAGAATATTCAGAGATAATTCCTTCATTCTATGCCTCCGTTTTTGCATCTGAGCATTCGGAACAGTTCGCCTCTCACAAGCTCGGCGGAGTCGTTTTCAGCCGAAAGCTCCAGATAGCTTTGTGCATCGCGGATATCGGTGAGATAGTGCGCATCGGAGCTTACTAACTTAAGTTTGCCCTCGATTGCGTAGCGCTCGTTATATTCCGGTATTTTTTCCTCGGAATGAAACTCTACGCATTCAAAAACAGGAGTTATCGGAAACGTACCGAGCGTTGCTATTATTCCGTTTGCATCACGGTCGATGTGAGCAGGGTAGCATACGCCGCCGTAGCTTTCAATAAGCTCTGGGAGTTCTTCAAGTGATATTTGCGTAGCGTTTGAGAGAAGGTTTTTCTCCTCTGCGATTACGTTATCGTCTTTATCGGTTATCAGCTGTCTGCCGAATATATCCGGCCTGTTGGGAAACGGAACTCTGTATTCATCAAGCTTTGAATTAAAGAGCATCGCGTCCTCGAGCCTTTCAAAGAGGCAGACCACGTGTATATCCTCCGAGGTTGTAAGCTCCATTCCCGCAACGGGGATAATGCCGTATCTGCATGCCGCCTCGAAAAAAGCGGGGCAGTTCTTCGTCGTGTTATGGTCTGTAAGCGCGAGAATGTTTATTCCGGCGATCTGTGCCATACCGAGAAGATTATTCGGCGTGTTATCGTCGTCCGCACAGGGCGAGAGGCAGGAATGAATATGCAGATCGTAATAGTACCTGCTCATTGTATGAGCTCCGATATTTTAATCGCAGTTTCGTATGAAGCTTCCTTGGAGACCAGAAGATTTACCCCCTTTGCCATAGCAACGCTTGTGAGCTCCTCGTCGGGCAAAACGCCCTCTGCAAAGATAATACAGGAAACGTCGGCAAGGGTAGCAACCGCAATAACGTTTATATTGGACATAATGGTGATCCAGGCGTTATCGGAAGATGCTCGACCCATAACCCAGCTGAGAAGATCTCCGACGTATGCGCCCTTGATCTCTCTGTTTTTATCAGGCATCGCCACAGCTTGAAGAGCCGCAGTGTTAGCCAACTGTTCTACCGTCATATCCAAATCCTTTCTGCCTTAGGACTTGTCCTGCTTTTTTAGTGGACAGTCCTCGGGGCATAAGATCTTTTTTACAACATCCTCGGCAAACGCTCTGCAGTTTGGCGAACCACAAGCACCGCAGTCGATACCGGGAAGCTCTGATTTTAGTTTCTGAATATCAGCCATCATTCGCATAGACTCCGCGATGCTGTCGCTGAGGCGCGATATCGGACTGTATTCGGGGAGATCATCAAACAAATAGTATTCGGGAATATACGTCATATCCTCTTTTGAGAGAATGTTCTGCGATACGGGAAGATAGCGTCTCAGCGCCTGCAATCTCGCCTTTGCGATAAAGGGGTTTTGCATTGTGAGAACTCCTCCGACGCATCCGCCGGTACAAGCGTTAAGCTCTATGAACTCAAGCTGCGGTATATTTCCGTTCTCTATCTGGTCGAGAACGTGGATAACGTTATCAATGCCGTCTGCGGCGAGATAATTCTCGTTGAAGATCGCGGTGGCTTCACCGCCGGAGCGAGCCCAACCGAGTCCTATCATACCCGATTCTGAAAGCTGGGCTGTTTTTTCATCCTTACGCATCTTGCTGATGAGAAGGAAGTAAACGTCGTTGATCGAGACTACCTCGTCAACGTAGCTTTTGTGATTTGAAAAGCCGTTTTTGACGTAGCTTACTTTCGCGGGGCAGGGACTTATAAAACAAACGCCGATATCACTCTCCGAAAGCTCGGGGTGTTCTGCTTTCGCCTGTTCTTTTGCAAGTTTTGCCGCAACCTCCATAGGGGGCAGCATATGTATGATGTTATCGCAAAGTGATGGGAATCTTAAGCTGATCAGTCGAAGAACGGCGGGACACGCCGAGCTTATTGCCGGCTTTTTCACTCCGTCGGTCTTGAGATAAAGCCTTGTGTATGCCGAGACGAGCTCAGCCGCTTTTGCTACCTCGTAGACCTGGTCAAAACCGATCTTAAGAAGTCCGTCTAAAACGTAGTCAATATCGTCAAGGTTGTCAAACTGACCGTATAAGGTAGGGGCAGGAAGCGCTATTTTCCACTTAAAGCGATCCATGTCGGCGATTTTGCTGCACACTGCCTTTTTGGCGTTGTGAGGGCATACCTTGATGCACTCTCCGCAATCGATGCATCGCGCCGAATTAATTGTTGCGTGTCCGTTACGAATTCTTATCGCTTCGGTAGGGCAGTGCTTTAAGCAAGTCGTGCAACCCGTGCACTTCGATTGGTCAAGTATGACCGAATGCTCGTAGTTGTTCATAGGCATCACCCGTTGTTAACCTTCATAACGATTTTTGTTCCGACGCCCACTGTGGATTCAATCTTCATATAATCGGTGTAACGCTTCATATTCGGAAGTCCCATTCCCGCACCGAATCCGAGTGAACGTATCTGGTCGGGAGCTGTGGAGAATCCCTCCTGCATCGCCAGGTCGATATCCTTTATACCGGGACCGCTATCCTCAAGAATTATCTCAATATAATCCTCATTCACCTTGACTTCGGCAACGCCGCCGCCTGCGTGTATGACCATATTGATCTCACCCTCGTACATAGCTATCGAGACGCGACGTATAACCTCCGGATTGATACCCAGCTGCCGTAAATTCTTTTTCACTTGAACCGAGGCGTATCCGGCAGAGGTAAAGTCTGCGCCGTCTACTTCAAATCTGAAAATTAATTCTTCGCTCATCTGACCTTGTTGCCGACAAGTCCGTTAGAGTAAAGGAGACCGCACGCCTCATAAAGGCGCTTGTTGGTAGTCATAATGACGATACCGCTCTCCTTAGCAAGTGCCAGCATTTCCTCCGTAGGATTCTTCGAGCGAACAAAGACGATACAAACCATGTCCATCATTACGGCGGTACGGATGACCTGCGGATTGACAAGACCCGTAAGCAGCACCGCCTGGTCCTTAACGTACGCGAGTACGTCGCTCATAAGATCGCATCCGCAAGCGGAGTATACGTTCTTATCGAGATTTTCCTCGCAGCAAAGGACATTGGCTTCAAGCAAATTCTGCATTGTGCTTATTTTCATGAGACATACCTCTTGAAATTTAAGGTCAGATTACTTGCTGTATTTTGCAACGATTCCTTCAACGTCGTCAACGCCAAGACGTCCGTAAACTTCCTCGTTAACCGTAAGAACGGGAGCAAGACCGCATGCGCCGATGCAGCGGCAAGCTGTAAGAGAGAAGCGTCTGTCAGGAGTACATTCGTCGCCTGCTATGCCAAGCACCTGCTGGAGCTTGTCGTAGAGATCGCCTGCGCCCTTAACGTAGCAGGCAGTACCGAGACATACGGAAATATGATACTCACCTTTAGGAGAAAGCGCAAACTGAGCGTAGAAGGTTGCTACGCCGTAAACCTTTTCCAGCGGAACGTCCATACCGTCAGCAATGATATGCTGAACTTCGATTGGGAGGTAACCGTAGATTTCCTGAGCCTGCTGCATCACCGTCATAAGATTGCTTTTGTCGTGCTTGTGTTCGGCAATAACAGCGTCAAGCTTAGCTTTCTGCTCTGCGGTTCCGTTAAATGGTAGAGTTGAAAGTTTTTTGAGCATTTTATATCCTCCTTGTTATCGTGCATGTGCGTGGCACATTACATTCCTATATATTATAGCACTTTACTTTTTAAATTTCAAGTGATTTGGAGAAATATTGCTAAAAATTTAACACAATTCAAAATTATAGAAAATTATGGAAAAAATCCTCTCTCATTTTGGAAATAATCGGTGTTAAAATGCTGTTTTCCGTTTTTCCGACATTTTCCCCGTCCACCTCTGCCGCAGGTATGCAAAGCTTTGTCGTGCTGGTAACTAAAATTTCATCTGCCGACCTCAAATCCCCAACCGTGAACGGAATTTCTTTGTACTTTATACCAAGCCTCTCACATATTAGCAAAACCCTGCCTCTCGTTATTCCGGGCAGGATAAGCTTGCCGTTTGGATGAGTATATAAAATGCCGTTTTTTACGATAAAAATGTTTGAGTGAGCGCACTCGGTAACTATGCCGTTGCGTATAAATACCGCTTCCTCGCATCCGCTCCTCTCAGCCTTGGTGGCTGCAATTACCGCAGGAAGCAAATTGAGCGTTTTTATGTTACACATAAAATACCGCACGTCTTCCTTCGTTATGAGCTTAATCCTTGCTTCGGGCGGCGGAAGCGAATGCTCCTTGATCGTGATCAAAAGATTTGTCCTTTCGCTTTTCGGATAGGCGTGTGATCGTTCCTCGGAGTATCTCGTAAGCTGAAAGTATAAAAAATACTGTTGAAGTCCGCTTTTTGAAATCAATTCTTTGAGTATGGAGGACAGGGCTGCTTTATTAAATCCCGGCTCTAAATCCAGAGCCCTTGCATTTGCGAAAAAACGGTTCAGGTGCTCCTCTTCAAGATAAATTTTTCCATTCATTCCAACGGCCGCATCGTATATTCCGTCACCGAAGAAGATGCTTCTGTCGGTAAGAGGAATTCTGATATCCGAGATCTTACAAAAATTTCCGTTATAATAGGCAATACTCATAAAAATAACCTCCGCAGTTAATATCATCTATTCTCTATATAATGATATTATTCATTGCGGGGGCTATTTGACACTTTTAGAAATTTTTTCTCAAGACGGTGTTACCGTCGAAATCCTTTACTGTGAAGGAACGGTTCTCGTAAATCATATACGTTCTTGGATTTCCTTCCTTAGGCAGCGCCGCAGAGCCGGGGTTAAGGTAGGTGTTTTCGTCGCCGAACTGTTCGCATTTCAATACGTGCGTGTGACCGTGCAGCAGAATTTCTCCCTTTCTTAACGGAGGAGGTGTTGCGGTGTTGTGATGGTGTCCGTGCGTAGCGAAAACCTGAAGCCCGTCAAGAGAGAGGAAAATATAGTCTGCTAAAATAGGGAATTCAAGGACCATTTGGTCAACTTCGGTGTCACAGTTTCCACGAACGCACAAAATAACGTCCCTGTTATCGTTCAAAAGCTTTATGACATCCTTCGGAGAATAGGTGCTCGGAAGGTTGTTTCTCGGTCCGTGATAGAGAAGGTCGCCGAGAATTAAAATTTTATCAGCGTCCTCTTTGCTAAATGCAGCGAATATTTTTTTTGCGCTATCTAGATCTCCGTGTATGTCGGATGCAATCAGTAATTTCATAATATACTTTCCTTTAGCTTGTTTGATATTTTCATCATAGTTTCCGGATTGCATTTCAGGACTTTTCTGTCGTAGGTCAAAAAGCCGTTTGTTTCATCCTCAACATCAGACACTTGGGTATAAATCAGGGCAGAAACGCCTTTTTTAACGATTGGAATAACCTCGTTTTCGTATAGAGACACGATAGCGGATTCAAAGGCTTCAGCAGAATCAAAGTTTTTGTATCCATAATTTTTTTCGCCGAAAAGATGGCCCGGACAGCGGTAGGAATATCCACCGAATTCACTGATAACGCAGGGCTTTTTCGGGTCTATCTTGGCTTTCAAACGTTTGAAATATACGTGCTGTGAATCAACGTCGCTTAGCTTTTGTGTAAACCATCCGGATGTTGCGTCTATTATTCGCGAGCTGTCAAGCTGCTTTGCCTCGGTATACGCACTGTCGGCGCAAAACTGCCCCCATCCCTCGTTAAATACCGTGTAATAGAGAACCGAGGGGTGATTATGTAAGAGAGCGATCGTCTGTCTCATTGTGTCAAGAAATATCCTTCTTGATATCGGATCCCTGTGCAGCCGTTTGTCGGGAAGTCTTTTCATTCCGACAGTGGGCAGGGCCGTGTCTCTGATAAACGAATAGTCGGAGTTGTTGGGGATGTCTTGAAATACAGCCATTCCCAAAAGGTCACAGTAGTAATAGAAGATCTGCGGTTCGATCTTAATATGCTTGCGAAGAGTATTAAAGCCGAGCCTTTTAGCTGTTAGGATATCGTCTCTGTATCCGTCGTAGCTTGCGGGTAGATATATGCCGTCGGGGAAATATCCCTGATCGAGCAGTCCGTTGAACAGATATGGCTCACCGTTAAGGGTAAGTCTAGTCACTTCGCCGCACTTTTTCTTTCCTATCTGGCGCAGCGCGAAATAGCTTTCTATTTTGTCGGTCTCGCTTTCCAGCGTGAATCTGTACAGTGTTGGCGATTCCGGTGACCAAAGCTTGGGATTCTTAGGTGCTACGGTTATTTCGCGGCTATCGCTCTCAATGACCTCGCCGCTCTCGGATAAGGTTAGTTTTAAGTGCTGAGCATCGGTGTCAACTTTGATTTTCGCATATCCCGACGTTTGTTCAATTTGAATCGATCTGATTGGATCTTTTGGCAGACTTTCCATCCATACTGTTTGCCATATACCGCTTACTGGGGTATACCACATACCGCCGCGATCCTTGCGCTGTTTTCCGTAGGGATACAGGTGAGATAAAGTGTCTGTTGCAATTACGGTTATTTCGTTATCCCCGTCTTTCAGAAAATCCGTTATATCGATGGAAAAGGGAATATAGCCACCCTCGTGCTCTCCCGCAGGACTTCCGTTTATGCGTATCTCGGCTAATTGATCGATCGCGCCGAAATGAAGTATGATCCTATCCTTTTTAAAATCGCTCGGAACAGTAAAGCGCCTTCTGTAATAAAGCTTTTCTTTATCGGTATGCGAGCGATTTATCCCGGAAAGCTGACTTTCGGGACAGAATGGCACGAGTATTTTTTCTGTATATTTTTCGGGTTCGGCATCAGAAAAGGCGAAATCCCATTCTCCGTTCAGGCATATATATGAATCTCTTACCATCGACGGACGCGGATAGTCTGCCAGAGGGCAGGCTGTGTTCATTTTTTCGGAATAAACAGTATTCAGCATATCATCCTCATACAAAGAGACTTGATATAAACGTCAGAAGTGAAATGGAAAGGAACATTATTACACCTGGATTTTTAAATATGCATCTTCCGACGCTATCGCGCGGAAGCTTAAATTCGCATAGCTCTCGCGCCTTGAACCTGCGCTTTTTTATACCGATTATAAGAAATGCTATTCCGCCGCCCATCATTGCCGTATTGATAATGGAATAGGAGCCAACGATCATAATATCAATAAGGAATGCTGACATGTCTACGGTCGTTCCCGCATAGATTGCCTCCATCATCTCGGTAACGCGCTCCATACTCTCGGCGACCGGCAGTGTAAGAACCGAGCCGAAAAGATTTATAAGCATATGCATAACGATCGGGTACCTTACGTCTCCGGTCTTTACGTATATGTAACCGAGAACGAATCCGAGAAGTACAGCATAGAACAGCTGATAGAAGTTGCCATGGAACAAACCGAATGCGATTGATGACGCTACGATAGCAAGGGTTGTTCCAAATCTTGAAAGCCTGTCGATAATAAATTTTCTGAATATAAGCTCTTCGAAGATAGGGCCTATGATAACTACGACGAGTGCCGTGAGCCATAGGGGGGCCTCACTCACCAGATCCCCAACCGCATCGGTTATCTCGTCGCCCTTGAATACACTTAAAAAGGCATTGAATACCTCCCCGACCATTGCGCCGATCTGAATCAGCACCTGCGAGATAAGGAAAAGCGATAGAAATTCAGATATAGGCATACCGCATTTTCTAATATTCGTTTTTTTCATATTTCTCAGTATCAGATGTAAAACGGGGAATGCGCATATATACTGCGAGACAAAGCTGAACAAAAATTGAAGATACACGTTTGATTCCACAAGCGCCATGAATTCGGCCTCACCCATAACAAGCATCATAATGAGTTGTGCAATAAATATCACGACGTTTGCCACAAGCACGTAAAAGAACAGTGACATACCTATTCTTGAGAACGAGCGTCTGGCACCGTCCTGCTGCTGTCTTTTATATAGCTCGTAATAGTCGAGCTCCTCATATTGGTAGTAATTGTTTTCGTTCATTCGATCCACTCTTTCAAAAATACTTCTTATATATTGTATCACCAATCAGAGATAAATGCAAGGATGTTCATTAAAAATTAACCGTATGGAGTGAAAAATAAATCAAAACAAAATTTGTCTTTGAAGATTAAAATAAAATTTATCTTAGCCTTGAATTTGGATAAAAAATGTGTTAGAATAGTAGATGTTAGTAAAGAGACTCTGGGAGATTATTATGTTAGCTAAAGGTTTTGACAATGAAAAATATCTGAAGCTTCAGTCACAGAATATCAAGGAGCGCATTGATCTGTTCGGTGGAAAGCTTTATCTCGAATTCGGCGGAAAGCTCTTTGATGATTTTCATGCGTCCCGCGTGCTTCCCGGATTTGCTCCGGACACGAAGATAAGGATGCTTATAGAGCTGAAGGACGAGGCCGAGATCATTATTGCGATAAACACCGAGGATATAGAAAAGAACAAGGTCAGGGGAGATCTGGGAATCACGTATGACCTTGACGTTTTGCGCCTTATCGACGCATTCCGCGGATACGGTCTGTACGTTGGCTCTGTCGTAATGAGCAGATACAAGCCGAATCCTGTGGCAGAGGCGTTTAAGCAAAAACTTGAAAATCTCGGTATAAAGGTGTACAAGCACTACGAGATCTCCGGCTATCCGCATAATATTCCCTTGATTGTTTCGGATGATGGATTTGGCAGAAATGAATATGCGGAAACGTCGCGCTCGCTCGTCGTTGTTACCGCTCCCGGTCCCGGCTCCGGAAAAATGGCAACCTGTCTTTCTCAGATATATCACGAGAATAAGAAGGGAATCAAGTCCGGATACGCGAAATTCGAGACCTTCCCGATATGGAATCTTCCTCTTTCTCACCCCGTAAATCTTGCATACGAGGCGGCTACCGCCGATCTTGCCGATGTCAATATGATCGACCCCTTCCATCTTGATGCATACGGAGTAACAACCGTAAATTATAACCGTGACGTTGAGGTGTTCCCGGTGCTCCGTTCGATGTTTAAGGGAATTCTCGGCGAGTGTCCGTACAAATCCCCCACCGATATGGGTGTTAATATGGCCGGATTCTGCATTTATGACGATGAGGTCGTAGGTGCTGCGGCTCGTCAAGAGATAATTCGCAGGTATTACGCCGCTCTCTGTAATCGCAGGCAGGGATCGGGTAACGATGTAGAGGTAAATAAGATCCAGATGCTTCTTCAGCAGCTCTCTATAGACGTTGAAACCGAGCGCAGATGCGTAAGGGCGGCTCTCGACAGAGCGGAGGAGACAGGAGCGCCGGCTGCGGCAATTGAGCTTAACGACGGAAGGATAGTTACCGGTAAGACTTCAGCTCTTCTCGGTGCGTCCAGCGCAGTACTTCTCAATGCCTTAAAGGCTATCGCCGGCATAGATAAGGATAAAGACGTTATCTCACCCGAGATACTTGAGCCTATACAGAAGCTCAAGACGGCTCATCTCGGAAATCATAACCCCAGACTCCATACCGACGAGGTACTGATAGCTCTTGCGGTTTCTGCCGCAAACAGTTCCGATGCCCGCCGTGCGCTTCGCGTGATAGGTGAATTGAGGGGTGCGGAGGTGCATTCCACCGTTATACTTTCTCAGGTTGATACCGGAACCTTTAGGAAACTTGGCGTCAATCTTTCCTGCGAGCCTAAATATCAGACTAAAAAATTATTCCATAAATAACACGTCCCTCGCGGCGATACAATTCGTCGCGGGGAATTTTATAAGGAGAATACTATGATTGCGACGTTATGTATATGCGGTGCGATATTGCTCTGGATAGCAGTCGTCGTTTTTCGCGCATTGATGTTCAGACCTGAAAAAATCAGTGAATCAGTGACCGAAGAAATTTTCGTGGACAGTCAGCGAGTTTCAGAATCGCTCGCGGAAATGATAAGGTGCAAAACGGTTTCCGACGTTAATAAGAAAAACGAGGATGAGAGGGAATTTCAGAAATTTCGCGAGCTTTTACCCGGGCTTTTTCCTAATATATACAGGAAATGTGAGATCCATGATCCGGGTGACAGATCTATTTTGCTTCGCTGGTGCGGACGCTCGGATTCAGCACCAACGGTTCTTATGGCTCATTATGACGTAGTAAGCGTAAATGAGGATGCTTGGGATTTCGGTGCGTTCGACGGTGTTGTAACGAACGAATTTATAATAGGTAGAGGCTCTATAGATACAAAAGCCACGCTTAACGGAATTATGTGTGCTGTGGATCAGCTTATCTCTGAGGGATTTGTTCCCGAAAACGACGTATATATGGCATTTGGAGGAGATGAGGAGATAAACGGACACGGTGCAGTTGATAACGTTTCTTACTTCCGTGACAGAAATATCACTCCCGCGCTTGTGCTTGATGAGGGCGGTGCTGTGGTTGATAACGTATTTCCCGGCGTAGAGGTACCTGCGGCACTGATAGGAATAGGGGAAAAGGGAATGCTTAACGTTGAATATACCGTGAATGGAGGCGGCGGTCATTCCTCATCCCCTGAGAGGCATACCCCGGTTGGTAAGCTTTCGCGCGCCTGCGTGAGAATGGAAAACTCACCGTTTAAATTTAGGATTACACCGCCTGCGGCAGAGATGTTTCGCGCCCTTGCCAGACATTCGAACTTTTTCTACCGTGTTATTTTTGCAAATCTGTGGTGCTTTGCACCTGTACTTAATTTTATAACCCGTCGCTCCGGCGGGGAGTTTTCCGCATTGGTCAGAACGACGACGGCATTCACACAGATGGAGGGCTCCCGTGGAATGAATGTTATTCCGCCAAGGGCACGCATGGTTTCTAATCATAGGATAATTCCCGGAGAAACGGTAGACAGCGTGACTGGGCGTATAAGAAAGAAAATAAAGGATAAAGACGTGGAGATTAACGTAATAAATGGTGTGAATCCATCAAGAGTTTCCACCACAGATTGTGAGGGGTGGGATCGGTTAAGGACGGCTACAAAGGAAACATGGAGTGATGCGGTCGTTTCTCCATACTTGATGCTTGCCTGCTCGGATTCAAGGCATTTCGGTGAAATATCCGATAAGGTGTATAGGTTTTCTGCAATGGCTCTGTCAAATCAGGAGCGCGCGCTGATACACGGAAATAATGAAATGATACCCATTGAAACCGCAGTCAAAACCGTTGAATTTTATATAAGGCTTATAAAGAAGTGTTGATGATTTTATCAATCAATTGCAAAAAAGAGACAGACCCTGTTCCTTATGCCGATACGGCACGAGGTACAGAGCCTGTCTTTGTTTTATAGCTTATTTCAGAATGAATTTATTAAAGCTTTTTTTACCGCGTTTGATGAGAACACCTGACATAAGCTGTTCCTTAGTAACGGTTGCGCGTACGTCGGATATCTTCTCGCCGTCAACGGTCACTCCGCCCTGCTCGATAGCGCGTCGGCCCTCTGACTTAGAGGGAACCATCTTTGCAAGTACGAGCAGGGAATTGATGTCTATAACACCGTCCGCGAGAGTAGATTCATCAACCTCAACGCACGGAGTGAGCGCGCTGTCACCCGAACCGAAGAGTGCGCGAGCGGCATCGCGGGCCTTTTTAGCTTCATCTTCACCGTGAACGAGATTTGTAAGCTCATATGCGAGAATGTCCTTAGCTTCATTGAGCTGCGCTCCTTCCCAACTGTCCATTTTATCTATTTCTTCAAGGGGAAGGAAAGTAAGCATTCTGATGCACTTAAGAACGTCCTTGTCATCAACGTTTCTCCAGTACTGGTAGAAATCGTACGGCGAGGTCTTTTTCGGATTAAGCCAAACGGCACCGCTTGCGGTCTTGCCCATTTTTTTGCCCTCGGAGTTAAGAAGAAGAGTGATAGTCATAGCATAAGCGTCCTTGCCGAGTTTTCTTCTGATAAGCTCGGTTCCGCCAAGCATGTTGGACCACTGGTCGTCTCCGCCGAACTGCATATTGCAGCCGTATTCCTTGTAGAGGTGATAGAAGTCATAGGACTGCATTATCATATAGTTAAATTCAAGGAAAGAGAGTCCCTTTTCCATCCTTTGCTTATAGCATTCAGCCGAGAGCATTCTGTTGACGGAGAAGCATGCGCCGACGTCGCGGAGCACGTCGATATAGTTAAGACTGAGAAGCCAATCGGCATTGTTAACCATAGTTGCCTTGCCTTCGCCGAAATCAATAAATCTCTCCATCTGATGCTTGAAGCATTCGCAGTTGTGACGGATGGTTTCGGGAGTCATCATCTGTCGCATATCCGTTCTGCCGGAGGGGTCTCCGACCATGGCAGTGCCGCCGCCGATCAGGACTACGGGCTTGTTGCCTGCCATCTGTAAGCGCTTCATAAGGCAAAGAGCCATAAAGTGACCGACGTGTAAGCTGTCTGCCGTCGGGTCAAAGCCGATGTAAAACGTGGCTTTTCCGTTGTTGATGAGCTCGCGGATCTCAGCTTCGTCAGTTACCTGTGCTATCAGACCGCGTGCAACGAGTTCTTCGTAAATCTTCATTTTTATATATCCTTTCAATTATTAACAAAAAAGTCCTTGGGCAGAGCCCAAGGACGCAAATAGCGTGTTACCACCTTGATTCGCGCATTTTTTGCAAAATACGCCTCACCACCGAACATTATCGGCACGCGCTTTAACGGGCGCTCACGTTGCAATCTACTTGCCGAGGCTTTCGGTGCACACTCAAAGATGTATTCGCAGGCAAAAGCACAGTGCGCCTCTCATCGTCCGGCAACTTTCTGTACAGGCTTATTACCTCTACTTCTTCTTCTCATAGCTTTGTTCTTTGCTATTATACTATAAAAAAACTTCTTTGTCAAGCGGATTTTAAATACTGAAAAAATATCCGTCGTAAGCTACAGACATACCGATAGTCCGCGCCGCTCCGGAGAGCTCGTCGTGTACCGATCTCTTTCGGTCAGACGGTATATGAGTTATTACAAATTTTACATTCGGCTCACATATTCCACCCGAAATCAATACGTCACGTAGAAATCTGACAGTGTCAAGATTGTTGTGATACGTATTCTTAAATGATGTAGGAGAAAGTTCCAGTGCACATTCGGCGATTACCGCATCAAGCTTGATATTAGATACTGTTTTCCATGCATTAAACGCAATTCCACCGCCGTCAAGGGTATAAAGCAATGCCTTATCCTTTACAAGAATAAAATTCAGGCACATTTCGCCCTTGATATCTGTTGCGTGATTTGCAGGCAGGGAATACAGAGTATACGCTCCTATCTCTGTGGGTACTGATGTCGAAAGCTTAATCTTCTCGATTCCGGGATGATCGGAAATTAGGTCGAGCACCTTTCCTGTCGCATAGATGCGTAGGCTCTTTGAGGACGACAGCTTCTCGATTGCCTCTACAGAAAAATGACCCGGATGCGAATGGGAAATGATGACGTCCGATACATTGTCGAACATATCCGAAAATCCAAGCTCATCTGCCACCGTAAATATATCGGCAGGTGCATCTATCAGTATTTTGTCATCTATCAGAACTCCGCCGCTACGGCGAAAATCCATAACTGACTTCTTTTTTATTTTGCATTCACCGTATCCGGTACCGAGCATCCGTATCTTCATTAACTGTCCTTTCTGTCTATTTTGTAAACGCAGGTGTGCGTATATTTTTCTCCCGCTGAATAAACACCTATTCCGTGATTTACTGCGTTGGGTTCGATTTGCGTTTCAAGGCATATAGCACCGTATTTTACCTGCTTTACGCCGCCACGGAAGGGTTCTCCGTCGCCGAGTCCGTTACCTGAATATACTTGAATTCCCGGTTGATCCGTATAAACAGAGAGCTTCAGCGATCTATTTTCATATTCGGCGGCAAGAGCAAGCCTCTGACCGTCAAACTCCGCATAGTATTCGGGGGCGAGAATAAAGTTGTGATCATAATCTCCGTCGGCAAGTCCGTCGCCGATCCTCCGAGCCTGTCTGAGATCAAATCTAGTACCTTCAACTGCAGGGTGATTTCCGGTTGGTATCAGAGTTTTATCTACCTCGGTATAATTGTTCGCCCATATTCTGAGGGTGTGTTCCTTTATGTCACCGCCAAACCCGTCAAGATTAAAGTATGCGTGGTTCGTGAGCGCCACCGATGTTTTTCCGTCGGGGATGGCTGCGTACTTTATCTTAAGTGCTGTTCTGTCAACGGTGTACGTCACGTCGGATACGAGTTTTGCAGGGAAGCCGTCCTCACCGTCGGGAGAGGTGTAGGAAAGTGTGATAGAATGCTCGCTGACCGCCTTAACACTCCAGACCTTGTGAGCGAATCCAGAGCCGCCGTGTAGGCAATTTCCAAGGTTGTTTTGCGGCAGAACGTACTCTTTGCCGTCGATCTTAAGTATTCCGTCCTTTATTCGGTTAGCAACTCTACCTACTGTAACACCTAAATTTTCGGGGTTCTTGATATATGGTTCAAAGCTATCGAATCCGCTAACGACATCGACCCCGAAAGCTCTCATCCAAAGTACTGTCGCGCCGTAATTCATAATTTCAGCCTGTATACTTTCATTTGCAATTTTGTATGCATATATTTTCTCGCCGCTATCGAGCTCTCCGAATAGACGCTTCATGCTTATCCTCCAACCGTAACCAAATACAGCTTTCTATTAAATTTTATCACAAAATCATCAAAAAGTAAATACCAATGTTGACTTGAGTTGAAAAATGTGGTAAAATAAGATCACTAAATGTTTTGGAGTCTGTATGAATAAGGTAGCTATAGTCATCAACGGTGCCGGCGGAGTAGGGAAGGATACTCTGTGTGAGCTTGCCGCTAAGCATTTCAAGGTAAAGAATATATCTTCGATCACTCCGATAAAGGAGATTGCGGCCCTTTGCGGTTGGGACGGAACAAAGGATAATAAGGCGAGAAAATTTCTCTCAGATCTAAAAAATCTTTGCGTGGAGTATAATAATTACCCTACCGTATGGGCAAAGAAGCAATACGACGATTTTCTCACCACGGATGAGCAGGTGATGTTTGTCCATATCAGAGAGGCTGAGGAGATAGCCAAGTTTGTTGAAGCAACCGGAAATAAGGCAAAAACTCTGCTTGTCCGTGGCGGAAAAAGAATGCCAAAGGAAAAGTACGGAAATATATCCGATGACGGAGTTGAAAATTATTCCTACGACTACTATTTTCTGAACGAAAGCACACTTGACACGGCAGAGATTGAGTTTGTAGAGTTGATCGTAAAAATTTTGGAATGATTTTGAATTTAAATTATGAAAAAATGGCAGAGGCACTGTTTTTTTGACAATGCTTCTGCCGTTTTTATTCGGTTACGCCTAAACGACGCAACTGTTTGAGATATTTTTTACAACAGGATGCAGATAAGTCCGTTTGCCCCTTCGTTTACAACCTTTTCAAGCGTTTCGCCAAGCTTTTCACGTGCATCATCGGGGATGTTGACAAGCTTTGCGTTCATACCGTCGTTTACGAGGTCGTAGAGAGATTTTCCGAACATGTTGGATTCCCACACCTTTTTCGGATCTTCTTCAAACTCGTCGAGAAGGTATTTCACCACCTCTTCGGTTTGTTCCTCGGTTCCGACAACAGGGCATAGCTCGGTACGTATTCCTGTTTTTATCATATGTATAGCTTCGGCACTTGCAGACACCTTAACTCCCCAACCTCCGCTTTGCCGCGTCAGCTTAGGCTCGTCGAGGATCAATTCATCAGGTCGCGGCATAACGATTCCGTAACCCTTTTCTGTCGCGTCGCGAAGAGCTGTCTCTATTTTGCTATATTCCTTCTCAATGCTTCCGAGTCTCGCGGCGGCAGAGAGAAGGGATGCATCGTTGCTTATCTCACATCCGATAAGCTCAGAGACGACCGAGTAATATTCTTCTTTGGATATCGGAATGTTAAACTGAGCCGTACCTTCGCCTGCGTCGACTGAAACCCGCTCTATTCCTTCGGTATGCACAAGAGTGCGTTCAATATCGCCAAGCCGTTCACAAGCCGAAGAAAAGCTTTCTATTTTCTCTATAGCCGTTTTGTGTAGTCTGTGTGTATTCGGAAGCACGTCAGTCCATTCTGGCAGGCGGAATGTCAACGAGCGAATAGGGAAGCGAGAGAGCACGAGTCCCAATATCTGTCGTATATCCTCAGCATCGGTTTCTGTGCAGTTAACAAGTGCTACGGGAGCGCCGTACTTGCTTTCTATGCTTTCCGCCAGCTCCTGCGCCTCCTTGCTTTCGGGGAAACGAGAGTTTAAAAGAATCGCAAACGGCTTTCCCAGCTCGGTAAGCTCCCGTGCCACTCTTTCTTCTGCGGCAACGTAGCTTTCTCTTGGAATGTCACATATGCTTCCGTCTGTAGTAACCAATATAGCAATGGTTGAGTGCTCGTTGATTACTTTTTGTGTTCCCAGCTCTGCCGCACGCTCAAAGGGCATGGGCTCATCACTCCACGGAGTTGTGACCATTCTTGCTTCGCCGTCCTCCTCACCGCCGAGCGCGCCATCAACAATATAACCCACGCAGTCGATAAGCTTTACGTTAAATGAGGTGTCATCTGCCATTTTTATTCTGACTGATTCATCCGGCACAAACTTTGGCTCGGTCGTCATAACAGTTCTTCCGCTTGCACTTTGCGGTGCTTCGTCAACTGCGCGCGATCTGTCAAATTCATTTTCAATATTGGGAATTATAACGTTGTTAAGAAATTTATGTATAAACGTGGATTTTCCCGTTCTTACCGGACCTACGACGCCGACGTATATATCACCGCCCGTCCTTTTTGCTATATCCTTATATATTGAATTTTCCGTCATTTCCTTGCCCAGCCTTTCATAAATGTTTTCAAAACATCTTATGCGGTACAGTATTTGAATATTCTTATATCGCAAAACACAAAGGCGGCGGAATGCTTTTCGCAAACGTAAAGGAGCCGCAGATTTTTACCTGCAACTCCTTCACACTCTTAATTATTTTTTCATTTTTTCTAAGTCGTTTTTACGAATCTCTACACGTCTTACCTTGCCACTGATGGTCTTGGGAAGCTCATCTACAAATTCGACGATTCTAGGATACTTATAAGGTGCAGTATGTGTCTTAACGTACTCCTGAATTTCCTTTTTAAGCTCATCTGTGCCAACAGTACCCTTTACAAGCACTATGGTCGCCTTAACGATCTGTCCGCGCACCTCGTCGGGAACGGGAGTGATAGCACATTCCAAAACGTAGGGAAGCTCCATGATTACACTTTCGATCTCAAACGGACCGATACGGTATCCCGATGATTTGATAACGTCATCGATACGACCTACATACCAAAGATATCCGTCCTCATCCATAGTAGCAGTGTCGCCCGTATGGTAGTATCCGTCGTGCCAAACCTCGGTAGTCTTTTCTTCATCCAGGTAGTAACCGATGAAGAGTCCGCAGGGTGCGTTGTCCTTCGTGCGGATGCAGATCTCACCCGTATCACCGGTCTTGCATTCATTGCCGTCGGGATCAAGAACAACAACGTCATAAAGCGGACTGGGCTTACCCATCGAGCCGATCTTAGGCGTAGAGCCTACAAAGTTTGCAATAGAAAGGGTGGTTTCTGTCTGCCCGAAGCCTTCCATAATGGTGAGACCGGTTGCCTTTTTGAACTGATTAAATACCTCGGGATTGAGTGCTTCGCCTGCTGTTGTCGCATACTCAATGGAAGAAAGGTCGTACTTTGACAGATCCTCCTTGATGAAGAAGCGGTACATCGTAGGAGGTGCACAGAAGGTCGTGATGCCGTACTTCTTGAACATAGGAAGAATGTCCTCGGAATGGAAGCGGTCAAAGTCATAGGTAAATATCCCTGCCTCACAGAGCCACTGTCCGTAGAGCTTGCCCCAAAGGGCTTTTCCCCAACCTGTATCGGAGATAGTAAAGTGTAAGCCGTCGGGATTTACGTTATGCCAATGCTTTGCGGTTGGATAATGTCCAAGAGCGTATTTATATGAGTGAGTTGCGATACGGGGATAACCTGTAGTACCGGAGGTGAACAGCATGAGCATGGGATCATTACCGCAAGGAGAGTCGTTCGTACGGTTATAGTGAGTGCTAAAGCGCTCCATTTCTGTGTTGAAGTCGTTCCATCCGTCCTTTTTGCCACCAACTAAAACTTTAAGCATTCCCGGGAATTGTGTTGCAGCTTTTTCTGCTTCAACAGATACATCACCGTCAGCGGTGCATACTATAGCTTTTACTTTAGCTGCTTTGTATCTATAACTGAAATCGTGCTCTACAAGCTGATTTGTAGCAGGAATTGCGATTGCACCTATCTTGTGTAACGCAAGCATGCAGAACCAAAACTGATAATGGCGCTTCAAAACAAGCATTACAGTATCGCCCTTCTTTATGCCGAGTGACTCAAAATAATTGGCTGTTTTGGCCGAATATTTCTTAATATCACTAAAGGTAAATCTGCGATCGCTCTTATCGTTTGCTACCCACAGCATTGCAAGCTTGTCGGGATTTTTGTCTGCGATTGCATCAACACAGTCAAAAGCAAAATTAAATTTATCGTCGTTTTTAAAGGTGATGCCGTTGAATACACCGTTTTCATCATAAGAGGATTCGACAAATTTGTCTGCCACTGTTTCGACAATTGCCTCTTTTCCGGAAACCTTTGAAACCACATACGGAGCTTCGGGATATTCCTCGCTCACTTGACCGTTCTGTGGATTCAGTACAACTGCGTGGAACTCACAGCCACCTTCGCTTACAGCGATCATGCCGTGGGGTATAAGGCTGTTATAGAAGATAGAGTCACCTTCGTTAAGAACATCCACATGGTTGCCGACTTGAACCTTTAGAGAACCTTTTACAATAACGTCGAACTCCTGACCGTTGTGGGAGCTTAGCTTCATAGGTGCGTTCTGTTCATCCGGAAGATAAGGGAATTTGACAAGAAAAGGCTCAGCGAGCTTCTCTTTGAACTTGGGAGCAAGATTATTATATTCTACGCCGTGCTGCTTTAAAATCTTAAGACCTTCGCCTTTTCTTGTAATTGCAAATGAGGTAAGCGTGGTGCTTCGTCCCTCAAGCAGATCAACTACTTCAACTCCGCAAGCCTTTGCACACTTGTAGATAAAGGTAAAACTAAAATCTGATGCGCCTTCTTCGAGGAGCATATAGTCCTCGATGGATACGCCCGTAAGCTTAGCAAGCTCTTTTTGTGTATATCCTTTTGCCTCGCGCAGATCCTTGATTCTTCCTGCTACCTCTTTCAAACTGTAATCCATTGTTTAATCTCCTTTCGTTTTTGATGTTGTGTCAATGGTTACTAATTTGAATAAAACAAAAAACCCGCCTCAAAAGAAACTTTGAGACGAGTTAATAACCCGCGGTACCACTCAAATTACGGAAAATATATTTTCCGTCACTTTCCGGACTCAAACAAGCCCTTTGCCTTTACGCAGCATTACGGAAGGAGCCTACTTGCATATCGCTTTCGATCCTCCGACTCAGAAGTGATAGGTCATAAGGAATGCTCTGTTGTTGTCTCGCACCGATCGACAACTCTCTGCAAACGTCACGTTCCGACCCTCTTCATCACAGTCGTTCTTTGTGATATTCAAATTTGATTGAATTATAGCACTAAAAAAACAGTTTGTCAATACTTTTTTTTAGAAAAAGTAAAGTTTTTTGTAAAAAACTGTGATTAGTTGTGTGATTACTTTATTGATATCCTTCGCGGAATATACACCTTATTAGGTGCAAAAATGTGAACGATCTTTTTTTGTGAATTTTCAACCATAAGGGCGCAGGTTTTTTCGTCTATTCCAAGCACCTTACACCTTTGTTTTTTTCCATCGCTTATATAGCGGATCTTCTGACCGCGAAGTATGAACTTTTGTCTGTAAATGTCCATAAATTTAGAGTGGTTTTTCAGATTGACATAGAAGGGAAAGAACTTGTTGAGTATGTGCTTTGCAATTATCACGTATACGGAGGAATTATCGGTTTCAAATACCTTCTTTATAAGATCGGTAAGTCTTGGCGGGAATTTATCGTCCGGAAGCGAAAGAGCAAAATTAACTATTATGTATTCATATGAAGTGAAATTGTCAAGTTTTCCTTCTATGTTGATATTTCCGATCAGGTGCCCGTCGCAGTAGATCTTGCTTACCCATCCGATTCCGATCGAGTGGGTAGTGTGCTCCTCAAGTGCTGTGGCGGTAGCAACAGCTGAGAGTGAGCTGATCAAGGCTGCTTGAGAAGGGAAGATCGACGGACGTAGAATGCATGACATAAAAATTCCGCGTTCAATTTCTCCGCGGAATTTACCGTCGGAATCAAGTTTTTTTCTTCCTTCCGCAAATACTACGTATCTGTCGGCATATCCAAGCTTTGCATATTCGCGTGCGAGAGCTGCGGTGGACGGAAGCGCATCGTGACACTCGATCTTCACAATACTGCCGTCTGTTGCACGCATAGTTGTAACCAGAGAGTTCATTTTACGCTCCTTTCCACAAAATTCTTACTCTGTATCAGATGAAATTAATATGCTTTGCCCCAGTAGACAAGCTTCTTTGCTTCTCTTCCGCAGCAAACGCATTTGTCGCCGATCGGCTCAGCGTTGAAGGGCATACAGCGAGAGGAAACGTCTGCCTCCTCCTTAAGCTTGAGCTCGCATTCAAGCTCGCCGCACCACATTGCCTTAACGTAGCCGTCCTTTTCGCCTGAAATTTTAATAAGCTCGTCTAAGGTCTGTGCCGTATAGGTTCTTTCTTCTCTGTGTGCGAGAGCCTTTTCATAAAGTGCTTTTGTAAGTGATTCAAGTCCTGCGTTGACAGAGCTAACAAGCTCGTCAAGGGCTACAAAGCTCTTTTCTCTGTTGTCGCGGCGAACAATAACGCATTTGTTGTCTGCTATATCGCGCGGACCTATCTCGATGCGAAGCGGAACGCCCTTCATCTCATATTCGGAGAATTTCCAGCCGGGCGATTGCTCTGAATCGTCGATCTTAACCCTGATTCCCGCTGCCTTCAGCGTATCGGTTATTTTTTTAGCCGCATCAAGAACGCCTGCCTTATGCTGCTGAACGGGAATAACGACCACCTGTATCGGTGCTACGGAGGGGGGGAGCACAAGACCGGAATCGTCACCGTGGGTCATAATGATTCCGCCGATTATTCTCGTTGACACACCCCAAGAGGTCTGATGGCAATATTTAAGCTGATTGTCGTTATCAAGGAACTGAATTCCGAATGCCTCTGCGAATCCTGAGCCGAAGTTATGCGACGTTCCGCCCTGAAGAGCCTTTCCGTCGTGCATAAGTGCTTCGACGGTATAGGTAGCCTTAGCTCCGGCAAACTTTTCCTTATCGGTCTTCTGTCCTTTTATTACGGGCATCGCAAGATCCTTTTCAAAGAAATCCGCGTAAATGTTCAGCATTTGAACGGTTCTGGCTTCTGCTTCCTCCGCAGTTCTGTGCATCGTGTGTCCTTCCTGCCAAAGAAATTCCCTTGAGCGAAGGAAGGGGCGGGTTGTTTTTTCCCACCGAACTACGGAACACCATTGGTTATAGAGCTTGGGAAGGTCGCGATAAGATTTGATGATGTTAGCATAGTGCTCGCAGAAGAGCGTCTCAGAGGTCGGGCGGACGCAAAGCCTTTCAGCAAGTCTTTCGCTTCCTCCGTGAGTTACCCAAGCAACCTCGGGTGCAAAGCCCTCAACGTGATCCTTTTCCTTGTTGAGAAGAGATTCGGGGATAAACATAGGCATATATACGTTCTCAACACCTGTCTCCTTAAACCGTGCGTCAAGTATTTTCTGAATATTCTCCCAGATTGCATAGCCATACGGTCTTATTATCATACATCCCTTTACGCTGGAGTAATCGATAAGATCAGCCTTTTTAACTATGTCTGTGTACCATTTTGCGAAGTCCTCGTCCATCGAGGTTATCTGTTCGACAAGCTTTTTCCCGGTGTCTGCCATTTATATAATCCTTTCATAAAGACAAATTTACAGACTAAATTATATACTAAAAAAAATATTTTGTCAAGATTTTAATTACAAATTTGAGCGGTAAAACGGCCTCTTTTCGTGCAAAATAATGAAAATTGACGGTTTGGCATTAATTTTTGCAAAATCACTTGCAAAAAAAATCATAATATACTATAATATAAGGGTAAAAAACGTTGAAAATGAAGTTTTTAATTTCTTTTTCATTCAAAAATGCGAAATTAAAGGAAGAAAATTAAAATGTACATGCAACTGTCAAAGGATGAGCAAAAGGCTCTCTACGATTCTTTACTTTCAGAGTATAACGAGTTCAAATTAAAAAATCTTTCTTTGGATCTTTCCAGAGGAAAGCCGAACTCGGATCAGCTCGATATAAGCCTTCCGCTTCTTTCTGAGGCAAGGCCGCGTGAAAAGTGCTTTTCCGAAAACGGTGTCGATTGCAGAAACTACGGTGTGCTTGACGGCATACCTGAGATGAAAAGACTTTTTGCAGAGACCCTCGGACTCAAGACGGAGTATATTGCAGTCGGCGGAAACTCCTCGCTTCAGCTTATGTATGATACTCTTGCCAGAGCTATGCTGTTCGGAGTTCTTGGTTCGCCCCGTCCCTGGTGCCGTGAAGAAGGACTTAAATGGATCTGCGTTACTCCCGGATATGACAGACATTTCAAAATGACCGAGCTCATGGGATTCGAGCTTCTCTCGGTAAAAATGACGCCTACCGGTCCTGATATGGATGAAGTCGAACGACTTGTAAAGGATCCAAAGGTAAAGGGAATTTGGTGCGTTCCCAAATATTCGAATCCGACAGGAAACACATACTCCGATGAGACCGTTCGCCGCCTTGCAAGGATGGAGTGCGCCGCACCTGATTTCCGTATTATGTGGGATAATGCCTATGCCGTTCACGATCTTACAGAAAACGGTGATCGGCTTCTTGATATATTTGCGGAGGCGGAGAAGTGCGGAAATCTTGACAGAATATTCTACTTCTCATCTACCTCTAAGATAACCTTCCCTGGCGCAGGCGTTGCGCTTATGGCTGCATCTCCCGCAAATCTTCAGAATATCGAAAAGTATATGGGAGTTCAGACTATTGGATACGACAAGCTGAATCAGCTTAGACACACCGCGTATTTCAAGGATGCGGCAGCGGTGCACGAGCATATGATGACTCTGGCAAAGTTCATAGGCAGAAAGTTTGATATAACTCTTAATAACTTGAATGCTTTGCGCGGTCTTGGAATTGCAGAGTGGAATGAGCCCCGCGGAGGATATTTCGTTTCTCTTGACGTTATGCCCGGAACTGCTAAGCGTGTATACGAACTTATGAAGTCGGCGGGAGTTACGCTGACAAGCGTTGGCGCAACCTTCCCATACGGTGTAGATCCCGAAGATAAAAACCTTAGAATTGCGCCGACTTACCCGACTGACGAAGATCTTGACCTTGCTACAAGAATACTTGTCATCGCCGTTAAAATGGCTGCGCTTGAAAAGCTCATAAATGGGTAAATACGAATAATATGAAAAAATCCATCACAGAATAGGGTCTGCGGTGGATTTTTTCTTTACGGGTGTGCTTTGGGCTATACGCCGCTATATACGTATTAAGCTTTATGTGGGGAATTTTAGATAATTCAAGATTGACAATCGTTTAAAATAATGATAGAATATACAATAGAAAAAATATGGAGTCATATATGAAAAGAGAAGATGCTGAAAAGAGAATTAAGTTTCTCAGAGAGATTATAGAATATAATTCAAGGCTGTATTATGAGCAGGATGCGCCCGAAATATCAGATTATGAATATGACGCAATGTTCAGAGAGCTCGGTGATCTTGAAGCTGAATTTCCCGAGTTTGATTCGCCGACATCTCCTACGAAAAGAGTTGGTGGCCGTGCGCTTGACAGATTTGAAAAGTTTTCACATACTGTCAGAATGGGAAGCCTTACCGACGTTTTCTCATATGACGAGCTTCGTGAATTTACCGATAGAATAAGCGGAATACTCGGTTCGGATACCGAATATTCTGTTGAACCTAAGATCGACGGTCTATCTGTTTCCCTTATTTATCGCGACGGAATATTTGTTAAGGGAGCAACGCGGGGAGACGGAATTGTTGGAGAGGACGTTACAGAGAATCTACGCACCATTCGCTCGATTCCGCTGAAATTGAACGAGCCGATTCCGTACCTCAATGTCAGAGGCGAGGTATATATGCCCCGTAAGATTTTTGAACAAATAAATGAGGCTAGGGGGGCAGACGGACTTGCGCTGTTTGCAAATCCCAGAAATGCTGCGGCAGGCTCACTTCGTCAGCTGGATCCTAAGATCGCTGCATCGCGTCGGCTAGAGATCTTTGTTTTCAATCTTCAGGAGGGAAGCCTGTATTCAGACGGTAGGGATTGCAAAACTCATTCGGAATCGCTTGATAGACTCAGCGAGCTTGGTTTTACCGTTCTTCCTTACAGAAAAACGCTTAAAGGCTTCGATGCCGTAAAGAAACATGTTGCATATCTCGGAGAATCAAGACCGGAGCTTAGCTTTGATATGGACGGAGCTGTAATTAAGGTAAATAATCTTGACGGAAGAATAACCGTAGGTGAGGGAACAAGCACGCCTAAGTGGGCAGTGGCGTACAAATATCCGCCTGAAGAGAAGTTAACAAAACTTTTGTCGATAGATATTCAGGTAGGAAGAACGGGTGTGTTGACTCCTACTGCAAATCTCGCACCTGTTCGCCTTGCAGGTACAACCGTCTCCAGAGCGACACTTCACAACCTTAATTTTATTAGAGAGCGCGATATCAGGATCGGTGATACCGTAGTTGTTCGTAAGGCGGGAGAAATTATTCCCGAGATACTTGAGAGTCTTAAAAAGGAGCGCGACGGCTCAGAGGTTGAGTTTGAAATGCCGAAGGTTTGTCCCTCTTGCGGTCACCCCGTTGTCAGAGATGATGCAGGTGACGGTGCCGCTATCCGATGCGTATATGCGGGTTGCCCCGCACAAAACGCACGCGGAATTGTTCACTTCGCGTCAAAGGGTGCCATGAATATAGACGGACTCGGTCCACAGGTCGTAGAGCTTCTTTTGGCGAACGGTAAGATAGGCTCTGTGACCGATCTCTATACGCTTAAGGTCGAGGATATCGAGGGACTTGAGAGAATGGGCAGGAGAAGTGCCGAGAATCTCGTGAATGCGATAGAGGAGTCAAAGGGGCGTGGACTTGAAAAGCTTCTTTATGCTCTCGGTGTACGTCAGGTGGGAGAGGTCGCGGCAGAGGAGATTGCCGGAAGGATGAGAACTCTTGATGCTTGTCTAGAGGCGAGTATTGAGGATTTTGCGGCAATAAACGATATTGGTGAGATTACAGCTACTGCGCTCTTTGAATATTTTAGAGATCAGGACAATCGCAGGACATGTGAGCTGCTAAAGGAGCTCGGCGTTAAATGCGAGTCAGTTGCTGAGCCTAAAAAGGATATATTGAAGGGGCTTACCTTTGTTTTGACCGGTACGCTTCCGAATATGACGCGGGATGAAGCGGGGGAGCTTATAAAGAATAACGGCGGCAAGGTTTCATCCTCGGTTTCAAAAAAGACCTCTTATGTGGTCGCAGGCGAGGAAGCCGGATCAAAGCTTACTAAGGCTCAGGCTCTCGGTGTTACTGTAATCGATGAGGCAAGTTTGCTTGCTTTAATAAATAATGCTTGATATAAACTAAATCGTAAATTATATAAAATGAAAAGGGGACGTCCCAAATGCATTTTAGAGCGTTTGAGACATCTCCTTTATTTTTCAAAACTGAATTGTCATATCTTACCGGACGTTGCAACAATGTTAACTCCGAGAGAGCATACGTTTTCAATAATAATGTCGCCGATAGAGACGTTTTTGCTCGCGCGTGTGCGGTTGATCTCACCCATAACCTCAAAAACCATTTCCTTTGGAACGGATGCCGAGGTCTTTACGGATACTATTGTGCCGTCCTCGCATTTCATCGTAGAGGTCACGGTTCTCATAGGATGTGTGCACTCGTTTTCTGCATAGGTCACACCCCTTTTGCAGGCGTTTCCCGTTACCGAAGCCGGTTTGCCGTTCTTATCGAAGCCTACCGTAAGCTGGCAGCCTCGCGGACAGACGATGCAGGTTAAAATTCTATCTTTCATATCAATCTCCTCTTAATCCTCGAGTCCTATCTCGACGGTACCAGCGCCTATCTCCTCGAGCATTTTGGCGCTCAAAGTTACCGTCTCCATTTCGCCGGGAGCAAGCTTCTGTTTTTTCTTTGAAATGAGAGTTTTTCCATCCACCTTAACGGTGAGCTTTTTATCACGGTAAACGTCCGCGACTCTGAAATATACTCTGGTCTCTGCCGCCTCGGTTATTTTCTGCGGCACGGTATAGCGAACTCTGCCGTCTGCTCGGAGTTCAATATTCAACTGCTTTTTACCCTCTCCGCGTATAAATCGGACCGCTGCGCATCCCGCAATATCAGCCTCCTCCGACACATAATCGACAAGGTCGTGCACGTGAAGCACGTTTCCGCAGGCAAACACACCAGGAACAGAGGTCTCTCTGCCTCCATCAACAATTGCTCCACCCGTAACTCTGTCAAGCGGAATGCCTGCCGCCTTCGTCAGCTCATTTTCGGGTATCAGTCCGCAGGAGAGAAGCAGAGTGTCACATGGGATATACTCGGCGGTCTCGGATTTCGGCATACGGCGCTCATCAACCTCGGCAACAGTAACACCCTCAAGCCGCTCCTTTCCATGGATGTCGATGACTGTGTGGCTTAATTTCAGTGGAATATTAAAATCGTTCAGGCACTGCTCAATGTTTCTTGCAAGACCTCCCGAATAAGGCATTAGTTCACACACTGCCTTTACCTTAGCCCCCTCAAGAGTCATACGGCGCGCCATAATGAGTCCTATGTCACCCGAGCCGAGGATGACCACCTCGCGGCCGGGCATGTATCCCTTCATATTTACAAATTTCTGTGCGGTGCCAGCGGTATAAACGCCCGCAGGGCGGCATCCGGCGATATTGAGCGCCCCCTTCGGGCGCTCGCGACATCCCATAGCGAGAACGATCGCCTCCGCCTTTATAATGAAGATTCCGCGATCACGGTTCATCGCGGTAACACGACGCTCCGAGTCTATATCTATCACCATGGTGTCGAGCATATAATCGATTTTACGCTCCTTCACCATCTCCTCGTATCTGTTCGCATATTCGGGACCGGTGAGCTCTTCGCCGAAGCGGTGAAGGCCGAAGCCGAAGTCGGAGGCCAAGCGGTCTTAGGAAGACAAATTAAATC
>JAZRUS010000037.1:0-5810 GCA_045652665.1 Eubacteriales bacterium
TTTTTATCGTTTGCCTTACCTGCGATTATTACCTCGGTAGATTCCTCTCCTACCTTCTTCAGTATCTTATCAACGCCTTTTTCAAAAAGATAAGTGGTGTACGAGCCCTCGGGCATTTTTGCCTTTCTGTCCTCAAGGAGACCGTAAAGTCCATCGAGAGAGAACTCGGAAAGCTCATCGCTATGATATACCGGCTTCGTAAAGCAGGAGTCGGTACCCGTGTGACAGGCAGGTCCGTCCTTCTCAACGACTACCACAAGCGCATCGTTATCGCAATCGGCGGTTATCGAAACTATGTGCTGATAGTTTCCGCTTGTCTCCCCCTTCAGCCAGAGCTCCCCCCGTGAGCGGCTATAGAAGCAGGTAAGACCGCGCTCCATCGATATCTTAAGGCTTTCGCGGTTCATATAAGCAAGGGTTAAAACCTTTTTCGTTATGGAATCAACGACTATAGCGGGAATAAGTCCCTGCGAATCAAATTTAAGCTCATCTATGTTCAGCATAATAACTCCTTACAACCTTACGGTTATTCCTTCACTTTGCAACAGTTTCTTCAGATCCTCTATTTTAACTTCACCGAAATGGAAGATCGATGCGGCAAGTCCCGCATCCATATCGGGTATCGCGCGGAACAACTCAACGAAATCCTCGGCTGATCCTGCACCGCCGGATGCGATTACGGGAACCTTCACCGACTCCCTTACCGCGCGAAGCATCTCGATATCAAAGCCGCCCCTCACGCCGTCGGTATCTATAGAGTTTACCACGACCTCGCCCGCGCCCATTTCAACACAGCGCTTGATCCAGCCGATAGCCTCCATGCCCGTGTCAACTCTGCCGCCCTTAGCGAAAACACGGAACTCTCCGTCCACTCTTTTCACGTCGGCAGAAATTACCACGCACTGATCACCGTACTTGCGAGCCGCCTCGGTGATAAGCGAGGGGTTTCTGATAGCGCCCGAATTCACGCTTACCTTATCCGCGCCGCACTTCAGGACTCTGTCAAAATCCTCTACCGTATTTATGCCTCCTCCAACGGTCAGAGGGATAAAGATGGTCCGCGCGACCTCGCACAGTATGTCGGTAAAAAGCGCGCGCCCCTCGGCAGATGCCGTTATATCGTAAAACACCAGCTCGTCCGCTCCGGAGTCGGAATAATATTTCGCAAGCTTTACCGGCGAGGATACGTCTGCGAGTCCGAGGAAATTCACTCCCTTAACTACCCTGCCGTCCTTGACGTCAAGGCAAGGGATTATTCTTTTAGTTATCATTTTACCGTCCTTTACAAGCGACCTCTATCGCTTCCCTAAGATTAATTGCGCCGGTGTAGTATGCCTTACCGATTATCGCGCCGTAGATATTCATACGCGCGAGCTCCTCTACATCTGAAAGAGTTGACACGCCTCCCGATGCAACAATATCAACCGAGTATTTTTCGGATAGCGACCTATACATTTCAAGATTCGTTCCGCGCATAGCGCCGTCCTTCGATATATCGGTGCATATAATCGTTTTCACACCTATAGACTGCATCTTTGCAAAGAACGCGTCGAGTGTATACTCACTGCTTTCTACCCAGCCCTTTATGGCAATATATCCGTCCTTAACGTCTGCGCCGACGGCTATTCTTTCGCCGTATTTTTCTATCGCGCTCCGAAGAAAGCTCTCATCGGTCACCGCCGCAGTACCGAGTATCGCGCGAAAAACTCCTCTGGCAAAATACCTTTCAAGTACGTCGAGCGATCTGATGCCGCCGCCGATCTCGACCTTGAGACCGGAGCTTTTAACGATCCTCTCAACCACCTCAATATTCGGTGTCGTACCGTCCTTAGCACCCTCCAGATCAACCACGTGGATATATTCTGCGCCCTGACGCTTGAAGTCAAGTGCAATCTCGGACGGGTCGTCGCTGTACACTGTCATCTCCGAGTAATTACCCTTATAAAGACGAACCGCCTTTTTTTCATATAGATCAATTGCGGGAAAAAGTTTCATACCTATTCCATTCTGCCGTCTTTCGGCAAGACTTATTTTATCACCATTCGGAGAACGCCCTGAGTATAGACAGTCCGACAGCACCGCTCTTTTCCGGGTGGAACTGGGTGCCGGTCACGTTTCCTTTTGCAACGGCGGCGGTAATCGGCGCGCCGTAGTCGCAGTCAGCGAGCAGGCTGTCGTCACAGCCCGTCGCGTAGAAGGAATGTACAAAATACACGTGATCGCCCTCTTTGACGTACTTAAATATAGGGTGCTCCGCCTTTATTCTGAGAGAATTCCAGCCTATATGCGGTATCATCAAATCACCCGGAATAACGCCCTTCATAGGCACGACTCCACCGCGAAGCAGTCCGAGCCCGTCGTGAACTCCATATTCGTGACTCTTATCAAACAGCATCTGCATTCCAAGACATATGCCGAGAATCTTTTTTCCTCTCGCGACTTCTTCGATGACGACCCTATCAAGTCCGCTCTCGGAAAGCTTGCGGCGCGCATCCTCAAATGCGCCGACGCCGGGAAGAATTATCTTATCCGCCGCACGTATAACGTCGGGATCTCCCGTAACAACGCTCTCGGCACCTATAGCGGCAAGAGACGAGGTGAGGGAAAAAAGGTTGCCCACACCGTAATCAATTACAGCGATCATCAGATCACTCCTTTTGTAGACGGAAGCCTGCCTTCAAAGCGTGCATCCCTTGAAAGAGCCTCAAGAAGCGCGCGTGCGACGGACTTAAATATTCCCTCTATGATGTGGTGAGAATTCCTGCCTGCAAGCTGATTTATATGAAGGGTGATGCCCGCCTTTCTTACGAATGCAAGCCAGAACTCCTCGCACAGCTCGGTATCAAAATCTCCGACCTTCGGTGAAGGGATATCCACGGTATACTCAAGGTGAGATCTTCCCGACACATCAACTGCGGACATAATGAGAGACTCGTCCATCGGCAATATTATGCTTCCGTAGCGGCGCATACCGAGCTTCGCCTCATCGGATGCAAGCGCGGCACTGAATGCCGAGCCAAGGCAGATTCCCACGTCCTCTACCGTGTGATGATAATCCACCTCCACGTCTCCCGACGCCTTGACGGAAATATCTATTCCCGAATGTTTTGAAAACAGTGCAAGCATATGATCGAGGAAGCAGCAGCCCGTGTCTATTTCCGACACCCCAACTCCGTCCAGATTAAGCTTTAATGCAACGTCGGTCTCTGCGGTCTTTCTTTTTATCTCGGCAACTCTCATTTCTTTTTCTCCTTAATTATTTTGTCAACGGCGGCAATAAGCGCCTCCATATCGGCGCGCGTTCCGACGGTAATACGGTTAAAATTCTTTATACGATCTTTTTTGAAGTGTCGAACGAGTATTCCCATTTGCCTAAGAGACAGATACAGCTCCTCACCCGGCATATCGGAACATGACGCGAATAGAAAATTGGTCTTTGACGGCAGGACTGTGAAGCCGCGCTTCTCAAGCTCCGAGCGCGCGAAGTCCCTGTTCTGCTCTATCACTTTGCAATTATCTATGTAGTATCCGTTATCCGCAAGAGCGGCAATTCCCGCCGCAGCGGTCATTCGGTTAACGTTATAGGGATTTGTCGAATACTTTATAGTATTCATATCCCTTATTAGGTCGGCACAGGCAATACCAAATCCGAGGCGAGCGCCTGCCATCGAGCGTGATTTCGAAAAGGTCATCGTCACAATAAGGTTATCGTACTTGTGGACCAGCGGCACAGCCGATTCAGCGCCAAAGTCCACGTACGCCTCGTCGATTATCACGACGTTATCGGGGTTAGATGCCACGATCCTTTCAATATCGCTGAGCGGTAGGGCTATTCCCGTCGGTGCGTTGGGGTTTGCAATAACTATGTTCTTCCCTATTCCCACGTAGTCCTCTACGTTCAAGGTGAAATTCTCTCTGAGCGGTATCTCCTCATACGGGATATGATTAAGCTCGGCGAACACCGGATAGAAGCCGTAGGTTATATCCGGAAACACTATCGGGCGGCTCTCATCGGAAAATGCCATAAAAGCAAAGTTCAGTATCTCGTCTGAGCCGTTGGTCATCAATACCATATCCCGTGACACACCGTAATGCTCAGCGCACTTTTCCGTGAGAAGCATGCTTTCGGGGTCGGAATAGAGCCTCAGCTCATTTGCCTCTGCTGAAACTGCACGCGCAACGGACGGAGATGGCGGAAAGGGCGACTCGTTCGTATTAAGCTTTATATATTTTTTATCTCTCGGCTGCTCTCCGGGTACGTATGCGGTAAGAGCCGAATGCCTTTGACTGAAAAATCTGCTCATTTTATTTTTTCTGATCCTCGAAACGGACCGTAGCGCTTCTTGCGTGCGCTCCAAGTCCTTCCTTATTTGCAAAGTATGCCACCTTATCGGCAACGCGTGCAAGCGCGTCACGGGTGTAGTAAGTGAACTGAGAGGTCTTTATGAAATCCTCAACACCCAGCGGGGAAGAAAACCTCGCCGTTCCGCTGGTGGGCAGCGTGTGGTTCGGACCCGCAAAATAATCACCCAGAGCCTCGGGGCAATGCTTACCCATAAATATCGATCCCGCATGCCTTATCTTATCGAGATAATCAAAGGGGTTGTCCACGCAAAGCTCAAGATGTTCCGGCGCTATCTCGTTTGCAATATCTATTGCAAGCTCAAGATTATTCTCAGCAACGATTATCTTGCCGTTGTTATCAATTGAAGCTCTGGCGATATCGCATCTCTCGAGCTCGGGTATCTGACGCTCAATCTCAAGGCTCACCGCCCCGGCAAAACCGAAGCTGTCGGTAACGAGAACGGCACTTGCCATCCTGTCGTGCTCTGCCTGAGAAAGCAGATCCGCTGCAACGAACCTCGGATTGCAGGTCGAATCGGCTACAACGAGTATTTCCGATGGTCCTGCGATCATATCTATGGAAACTCTGCCGAACACCTGCTTTTTCGCCTCGGCAACAAATGCGTTTCCGGGACCGACTATCTTATCAACCTTTGGAACAGACTCGGTGCCATATGCAAGAGCGGCTATAGCCTGCGCTCCGCCTACCTTGAAAATTCTGTCCACACCCGCGATGCGTGCCGCTGCCAGTATTACCGGATTGACCTTTCCGTCCTTTCCGGGAGGCGTCACCATAACTATCTCCCGACATCCTGCGATCTTTGCCGGAACGGAGTCCATAAGCACAGTGGACGGATATGCCGCAGTGCCGCCGGGAACGTACATGCCGACCTTTTCGATCGGGATCACGCGCTGACCGAGGAGGGCGCCGTTTTCTGCGGGGATTATGTAGTCCTCTCTCTTCTGAGCCTCGTGGAATCTGCGGATGTTAAAGGCGGCTTTCTCGAGGATCTCGATAAATTTCGGATCGATCCCCTCGATCGCTTCCTCGAATTCAGCCTCGCTTACCTCAAGGGAGTCGAGGCGAACACTGTCGAACTTTTCAGAGTATTTTATAAGAGCAGCGTCTCCGTTTTCACGAACGTCCGCGATGATTGCGGCAACCACGTCCTCAACGTTGGTCTTTACGTCTGTGCGAGCGAAGATCTCGCTGTTTGCAATTTTACCGTATTCTAAAATAGAGATCATTTTTTTGCCTCCGTCTGCGTTTTGAGAGCATTTACCGCGAGGGATATCATTTCATCCTTGAACTGATATGCACTGCGGTTTGCGATGAGTCGGGCGCTGATGTCAACGATTGTCTCGAAGGGCTCGAGATCGTTTTCAAGGAGCGTAATACCGGTTTCAACGATGTCGACGATTACGTCGGAGAGCCCGAGAATGGGAGCGAGCTCGATCGATCCGTT
>JAZRUS010000038.1:0-37694 GCA_045652665.1 Eubacteriales bacterium
TAAAGAGCCCTTCAAGGGAATCAACCCCGACGAGTGCGTTGCTATCGGCGCGGCTATTCAGGGCGGTGTCCTCGGCGGCGACGTTAAGGATCTTCTCCTTCTCGACGTAACTCCCCTTTCTCTCGGTATCGAGACTCTCGGCGGCGTATTCAATAGAATCATTGAAAGAAATACAACAATCCCCGTAAAGAAGACCTAGGTTTACTGCACTGCGGCTGATGGTTAGTCATGGGTCGAGATCCACGTTCTTCAGGGTGAGCGCGAGATGGCGGCAGGAAACGCAACGCTTGGCAGATTCATTCTTGACGGTATTCCCGCAGCTCCCAGAGGAGTTCCCCAGATCGAGGTAACCTTTGATATCGACGCAAACGGTATTGTTAACGTAACGGCGTGCGACAAGGGAACCGGCAAGGAGCAGCACATCACCATCACCTCCTCTACCAATATGTCTAAGGAAGACATCGAAAAGGCAGTCCGCGAGGCGGAGAAGTTTGCTGAGGAGGACAAGAAGCAGAAGGAAGCCGTTGAGGTTAAGAACGGTGCGGAGAACGCTATATTCCAGATCGAGAAGAGCATGACCGAGCTTGGCGACAAGATCACCGATGCGGATAAGGCACCGGTAAACGAGGCTATAGAAAAGCTTAAGAAGAGCATCGAGAGCGGAAACACCGATGCTATTAAGGCTGATACAGACGCGCTTCAGCAGGCATTCTATCCCATTGCCGAGAAGATCTACAAGGAGCAGGCTGCTCAGGGACAGGGCGCCGAGGGCGGTCCTTCCGCGGCTGATGACGGCAACGTTTACGGTGCGGACTTCGAGGATAAGACGAAGTAATCGCCCCGTGTCACATTATTGAGACTTGAGACCGGCTCAAGTTATGAGCCGGTCTGTTTTTTGAAAAGGTAAAATTATGGCAGAAAACAAGCGTGACTACTATGAAGTGCTCGGCGTTTCCAAGGGAGCGTCTGATGATGAGATAAAAAAAGCATACAGAGCTCTCGCTAAAAAGTATCACCCCGATATGAATCCCGGTGACAAAGAGGCTGAGGCGAAGTTCAAGGAAGCGAACGAGGCGTACGACGTGCTCTCGGATTCCGAAAAGCGCGCGAAATACGATCAGTTCGGACATGCGGCGTTTGACCCGTCTATGGGCGGCGGATCGGGCTTCGGCGGTTTTGGCGGCGGCATGGATTTCGATTTCGGGGATATATTCTCATCCTTCTTTGGCGGAGGTGGCGGATCATCGCGCTCCTCGCGCAATATGCCGGTGGATGGAGACGACGTTCTCGCCCGCATAACCATCACCTTTGACGAGGCGGTTTTCGGTTGTAAAAAGGAAATCAATTTTGCGCGCATCGAGGCTTGCCCCGAGTGTGGAGGCAACGGAGCGGAGAAGGGCACGAAACCCGAGACCTGCCAGACCTGTCACGGTCGTGGCACGGTTACCGTTCAGCAGCAAACGATGCTTGGATACATGCAGACCCAGCGCGCCTGCTCGGCATGCCGCGGCACGGGCAAGATAATCAAAACCCCGTGTAAAAACTGCAACGGCAAGGGCTTTATAAAGGTTAATAAGCGTCTTGAGGTATCTATCCCCGCCGGTATAGACTCAATGCAGAGAATAGTTCTTCGCGGTCAGGGCTCGGCAGGCAGAAACGGAGGCAGCGCGGGCGATCTCATTATTGAGGTAAGGGTGAAGGAGCATAAGCTGTTCACCAGAGAGCGCAACAACGTATACTGCGAGATCCCGATCTCCTTTACAGAGGCGGCACTGGGCGCGGAGATCGACATACCCACTCTTGAGGGCGCGACCGAGAAGTATAAGATCCCGGAGGGCACTCAGACCGATACCAGCTTCACCTTGAAGGGCAGAGGTATCCCGGACATCAATACCAAGCGCAAGGGCGATCTTGTTATTACAGTTACCGTGGAGACACCGAAAAATCTCACGGCAGATCAGAAAAAGCTGCTCACCGAGTTTGCAAAAACTCTCGGAGAAAGTAACACGGGTAAGCGTGACAGCTTCTTTAAAAAGCTTTTTAACAAATAAGTGCAGAGAGCACCGTACAAAACGGCAGAGACACCCCCCGGACTTTTGCAGGGGAGCGATCTGCCGTTTTTTATTATTTTTGAGAAAGAAACGTATGGATGACCGACAAAAGCGGCATATTTTTTGTTGTTAATAAAGCGACGCGCACATTTATGTACAAATTTATTTACAAAAGCGAGTCCTTACAGTATTGACATTGTATTTAAAATAAGTTATAATATACTTGTATGAATATAATTATTTTACGGTGAAGGTGGGTTGTTCACCGGAATAATGTTCATATAATTAAAGAATTTGTGTTTTGACATAGATTACAAGTGTAATCAGAAGGAGGTGTAAATGGATCCCCTATCATTGGCAATTGGAATCCCCGCAGGTCTCGTTGCAGGCATTGCGGTAGGATTTTTAATTCGCAAATCTGTTGCTGAGAAGAAGCTCGGCTCTGCGGAAACGCAGGCGCGCCGTATTCTTGAAGATGCTATCAAGAACGCGGAGAGCGCAAAGAAGGAGTCGATAATCTCGGCAAAAGAAGAGATATTCCAGATGAAAAAGGAGGCGGACTTCGATCTGAAGGAACGCCGCAAGGAGGTTTCCCGCCTTGAGCGCAGAATAGCGCAGAAAGAGGAATCGCTCGATGCTAAGATAGAAGGCATGGAAAAAAAGGAAGCAAATCTCCAAGAGAGGCAGGCAGAGGTCGCTTCTCTCAAGGAGAAGGTGCAGCAGGCTCTTGAGGCTCAGCTCGTAGTTCTTGAAAAGAACGCAGGTCTTACCAGAGAGGAAGCTAAGGCAGAGCTCGTTCATAAGCTTGACGCTGAGATGCAGCACGAGACCGCTCTCAAGATCAGCGAGTACGAGGAGAAGTTCAAGGAGGAGGCTGATACCAGGGCGCGCGATATACTTTCGCTTGCAATTCAGCGCTTTGCGGCAGACCACGTAAGCGAGGTTGCTATATCCGTCGTGCAGATACCAAGCGATGAAATGAAGGGAAGAATTATCGGACGAGAGGGTAGAAATATCCGCACGATCGAAAATCTTACCGGCGTTGAGCTTATAATTGACGACACGCCCGACGTTATCACCGTTTCCGGCTTTGACCCCGTTAGGCGTGAGGTTGCAAGAATGGCTCTTGAGAAGCTAGTATCCGACGGAAGAATACATCCCGCAAGAATTGAGGAGATGGTTGAGAAGGCTCGCCGCGACGTTGATATCGCTATCAAGCAGGCAGGTGAAAAGGCGGTATTCGAGACCGGCGTTCACGGATTGCACCCCGAGCTTATAAAGCTGCTCGGAAGAATGAAGTACCGTACCTCGTACGGTCAGAACGCGTTGCGCCACTCTATAGAGGTTTCTATGCTCGCAGGCGTTATGGCTGACGAGATGGGCATTGACGTCACTATGGCAAAGCGCGCGGGACTTCTGCACGATATAGGTAAGGCAGTCACTGCCGAGGCGGAGGGCTCGCATATTCAGCTTGGCGTTGAGATCGCGAACAAGTACCGCGAGAATAAGGATATCATACATGCAATCGAGGCTCATCACAACGACGTTGAGCCCAAGACGACTCTTGCGTTTATCGTTCAGGCGGCAGACGCGATCAGCGCGGCAAGACCCGGCGCGCGCAGAGAGGACGTTGAGAACTACATTAAGCGACTCCAGAAGCTTGAGGAGGTTGCAGGAAGCTTTGACGGCATCGAAAAGACCTTCGCTATTCAGGCAGGACGCGAGGTACGCATAATGGTTAAGCCCGAGATGATAGACGACGATAAGATGAAGCTTCTCGCACGTGATATTGCGAAGAAGATAGAGAATGAGCTTGACTATCCCGGACAGATCAAGGTCAGCGTTATCCGCGAAAACAGAACCGTAGAATACGCGAAATAAGACATAACAACAAACAAAAAGGCACCGTGTTCAGAGCGTGTTATCCTTAATGGACGATACGCTTAGCACAGTGCTTTTTTGTTTGATGGCAAGAGTCTTGTCTTGTTTCGCTGCGTTTATGTAATAAATTTTATCAGATACTTTCAAGCCTTGCTTTAAGCTTTGCGGCGATAACCGAATGGCCGAGGTCGTTGAAATGCAGTCCGTCAACGGTGTATTTCTCGCAGTGCTCGGGTATGTTCGGGTCTATGCCTAGCTCGCGGTATAAATCGAGAGTGGGTATTCCGAAGCTCTTTGCCGTTGACAGAATAACGTCTACGTACTCAACTGCCGCACGAGCGTCGGGTTGCTTGTTTGGGTTCGGAGAGGGGAGCTCGTCCCCGTTGCCTTTGTAGCACGAGCGAGCAGGCGTCATAAATACTACGGTCTTTTCGGGATATTCCGTACGCAGAAGATTCATAAGGAAATGAACGGCACCGACGAAGGTAGCGGGCGTTTTGTCTCCGTCACAGCCGAAGGGCGCGTCGCCGTGAAGATAATCGTTTATACCGCCGTATACTACTATTACGTCGGCGGTGCGGTCGAGATTATAGGCTCTGCCGCAGAAGCACAGGTCGAATCGCGGTTTGTCACTCGGAACCTTCTGGTGCGCCAGACGCGTTCCGCCTATTCCGTAGTTGAATACCTCGGAGAGCTCGCATTCTCTTTTCAGAACGTTATCGTAGCGGTTGTTCTTCCTGTCGGAAACGCCGGTTCCCTCGGTTATACTGTCTCCGAGAAAGCATATCTTTTTTCCTTTAAGTTCCATTACGGCACACGGTTCCAATGCGTTAGATACGCTTCAGAAGCTCCTTTTTCTTTTCGTTGTATTCGTCCTCGGTTATAAGGCCCTCTTCCTTGAGCTTGTGAAGCTCGCGGATGCTCCTTGCGGTCTTTTCGGCTCCGGAGAATATGGCGCCCGTGCCCGCGGGAGATACGGTCTCCGCTTCCTTTCTCCATCCTTCACAGCGCTCGTAAAGCTTTTTGAAGAGCTTTTTGTTTCTGTAAAGTATCATAAGAGCCGCACCGACCCAGAGGATTATGCTCATAAGCTGGGAGGGGGTGATTGCCATACCTGTCGCGCCCCTGTCGTCGCCGCGGAAGAATTCAAGGACGAATCTGAACGCTCCGTACGCGAAGCAATATATTTCTATATTGTAGTTCTTGATTTTTTTGTAGAGAATTAGCATTACCGTAAACAGAATAATCTCAAACACCGCCTCAATAAGCTGGGTCGGAAGCACAGGAAGGCTGGGATAAAGTATCGTCTCAGTGGTTATGCCCTCTGCGTTTGTGTTGGTTACTACTTTGATAAGCTCCTCTGCCGCGTTCTTGTCGGGATAGAGCTTACCCGCCGAGCTTCCGGCAGGGAAGGAGACACCCAGCGCACCGTCAGTCAGACCGCCGTAGCAGCATCCGCCGAGGAAGCAGCCGACTCTGCCGAGCGCGTGCGCGATAACGAGTCCGGGCAGCATGGTCGAAAAGCGGTTTATAGCATTTCCCTTGTCCTTGGGAACGAAAACGTGGATAAAGTAGATTGCGGCAGGGATAACGCCTATAACGCCTCCGAGCCAGGTTATTCCGCCCATAACGAGCTTTCCTTCCTCTATAGAGTGGAAGAATGAGTTGAATATAAAAGCAGATAATGCCAGAACGATGAAGCTTATTACGGAGACGAAAAGAATTCTGTTATAGGTGATCCTGTCGATGCCCTCGCGGCGCAGTATGGCGACTCTCATATAGATGAGAGCTGCAACTATGCCGAGCACGATCATCAGGGAATATGTGGGCAGGGGAAGCCCCAGTAAGTGGATATGCGGTAGCATTGCCGCCTCCTTTATTAATATTAGGAATAGAATTATCAGAAATCGCCGTTCTCAAGGGGTGCCAAGAGAACGGCGATAGTAAGCGTATGGCTTACAGTCTGATTTCAAATGACTTTTGTTTGCGAAGGCGCGGTGTGCGCCTTCGCGTTTTTTTAATAGTTATCCGTTTAGGTAACAGTCCATACGACGTACTCAGAGGCTATGATCGTACCTGCTGCGTTTCCGAGTGCGCGGATCTTATAGGTGTAGTTCTGGAGATTTTCTCTCTTGAACTTGCCATCGGGATTGTAAGTAGCATCGTAAAGCTCAAAGCTGCAAGACGTGCTGTCGCCCGAGGTGGTGGTTACGTACTCCTCGGTGCCGTCGTTGAAGTCAACGACTATTTCATATCCGTTGGTTGCCTTGTCTACGGGCTGCCAGGTCAGCGTTGCAACAGCTCCGGAGGGGGTAAGCTTTATGCCGGTGCTTCCGGGCGCCGAGAGAAGGGTTATCTGCTTGTTGGTTGCAGGGAGAGAGTTGATGTAGTATATCTTGTTTGCGTCAAACGCGCCGCCTACGGCAATTACGTTTACGGTGTAGGTAGTCGTAGCGTTAGCGGTGTGTCTGTACTCTCCGGATTCCTGAGGCTCAGAGCGGGTACCGCCTACGTTGAATACGAATGCGGTGGTGTTGGGGTCGGTTGCGGTAGCGTTAACGATTATCTGTCCGCCAAGGGTGAACTCGGGGTGCGAGTAAGAGAGAGTGAAGCTCGGAGCGGAAAGCTGATTAACCTCCTGAGTGAAGGTCGTGGGGTTTGAATCCATAGCCTCGTCGCTTACCGCGGTTACCGAAACCGTGTAGGTAGCGGATCTTGTGAATACGTTGGGATCAAGCTCGTAGGTGTAATAGTAATCGACTCCGCTTTCTGCGGGTACGGTCTTAACTATTTCGCCGTTTACTCTTACGACGTATCTCTGAGCACCCTCGACGCCCTTCCATCTGTAGCAGGTGTCGGCAACCATGGTCTCAACGACGGGGGACGCAAGCTTGGTGATGGTAATGGAGTCGGATCTATCGGAGTTAAGCCACGACGTTCCGTCGCCTACCGCTTGGATAGAGAAGGTGTAGGTGCCGGGCTCAAAGCTCTCAAGGCTGAAGGAGGTGGAATTGTATATACCGGCGAAAGCAAGACCGCTTCCCGAATAGACGTGATAGCCGGGGGTGTAATTTGATGCGTTAGAGGGTCTTACCCAAAGGAGATTCTTCTCATCGTGGTATACGGTCGGGAAGGTAGGCGCGTTAAGCTGCGCGAGATGGAGCGCGGGCTCGGACTTCTCGGAGGTCAGGCAGTGTATCTGCTCTCCGCCGTCGTAGGAATCCGCAACCGCGATAACTCTGATGGATACGCCGTCTGTGGTGATGTAATCGTTTACGTTATTGATGGTGTAAACGTCGATGGGCTCCTCGGAGCCGTTGAAGAATATCGAGTATCCGGTAGCTCCTCTTACCTCGTCGAAGTCTATCTTTCCTTCGCTCTCACCGGTTCTTATAACGTGAATGTTGGTGGGAGCCGCGAGCTTACGGACTCTTACTGCCTCGGTGTAGGGAGATGCAAGAACGTTCGCGCCGTTTCCGCGTGCGCAAACCTTAAGGCTGTAGTCGCCTGCGGTCTTTATCTTCGCGAGGTCGCACTGTGGCGTGCGCTCCTCGGAGCCTGAGCCGAATCCGTCAACCCAGTATCCGTCAGCGCCGGTAACGGCACCCCAGGAGAGTATCTTACCGTTAATGGGAGTAGCTCCGATAACCGGTGTCTCAAGAACTGTGACGGTGAATTCGTAATTCTGAGAGGAAAGTGAAGAGAGGATAACGACCTTATTTCCGTTCTGCGTTTCGAACTTGCCTGAGCCGATTGCCTGCGCGGAGTAGGTGAGCTCCTGTCTTGTAGTAACGTTGCCGTTAACTACGTTAGTTACGGTGATCGAGGACGACTGGCTCTTCGAAACTATCTCGACGCCCTCCTTGAAGATACTGTACTTGACTCCGACGCCCTGATTAGCGAGGTTGATCTTAAAGCCTGCGTTAATATCCTTTGCGTCACTTATTATGAAGTTTGTCGCATCGGGAGAGGGAGGAGCAAGTCTTCTTACGTGGATGGTATCGGAGTATGCGGAATCGTATACGTCAGAGTCTGCGTCTGCTACCGCCTTAACCGAGACCTTATAGTCGCCGGTGTCGGCAAATGCAAATCCGAAGTTGTCTCTATCCTTAGCCACGGGGAAGGCTTCGCTCTCGCCGCTCGGATATTCGACCTTTACCTCGTATCCCGAAACCTCACCGGATACGGGCGTCCAGAAGAAAGCGGTCATTGCCTGACCGTCGAGGTTGTAGTCGAAGTTCCAATTGGATGCGGGAGTTGCAAGGATGTGTACCTTCTTTTCCTCCGACCACTCGGAGAAGTAGGTAACGTTTTTGTCGGATGATTTTGCGGTGGGCTTGACCTTTATGATATTGTCTCTGCCCGAGATAAGATTCTTGTATATCGGCTGGGTGAGCGTCTGCTCGGTGCCGTTGATCATAATTGCGTAGGAGGTTGCGTCGGGAACGGGATCCCAGGAGATCGCGCCGCTTTCAACCTTGAAGTTTGATACGTCGGTAAGGAATACGTACTTGTGAGGAGTGCTTTCAGCGGATGAGAAGGAGTCTACACCGTCGCCGAGTGAGCGCATTGAAAGGTCAAAGGTCGACTTGTTTGCGTCGTACATAGTGTAGGACTTGCCTTCAACGGTCTCAAAGGGAACACCGTTGATGAGAACCTCGTAGCCGTCAGCCAGCGACGAGCCGTTCCAGGTGATCTTAGATCCGTCGAACTTGATCGCGGTGGGAGCTGCAAGATAGGTCTTGGACGCCTCGCTGCTCCAATAGGAGAAGGTGGAGTTATCCGTGCTGGTCGGTCTTACAGAGATCTTGTTGACCTTTCCCGCCTCAAAGTTGTTGTATGAGCAGGAGGTGATCATTTCACTTTCTCTGCCGTTTACCTTTACTATGTACGCGGACGCGCCTGTGATAGGATCCCAGGAGAGCGTGCCGTCCTCGCTGAAGTAGAGGTTTTCAATGGTAGGAAGCTTCGTGAAGCTTTTTGTAACGGTTTCGCCAACGTTCTCGTCCATACCTATGGGGCAGACACTGACGGTGAGCGCGTTGGAGTCGGTTCTGTGTGCGATAGAGGTGTCAAACGCTGTGTACTCGGTTCCGTTTATGGTAACGCTGTACTTTATTGCGTTCGTAGCGTATCCCCAGCTTATTTTCTCGCCGTCGTAGGTGATGGTGGCAGCGTCTACTTCGCCGAGCTTTGCTGAATCGCCGCAGCCGGTCATAAGAACGGTTGCGAGAAGCGTAAGCACGAGAAGCGTTACGCCGATAATTCTCTTAAAGGTTTTCATTTTATTCTCCTTTTTATATTATAGGTCTTTTACCCATTTAGCGTATAGGGTGTATTCGGACGTACCGGGTGTGGTCAGATAAGAGAGAAGCGCGGAATATTTCTGTCCGTTTGCATTTATACAAGCCGCGCCGTTTGAGCCGCCTCTATACCAGCCTGAGAAGGTCCAGCCGGCTCTTATCGGAGTGTCGCCGATAGTTACCGTGTTGCTGTTATACGTGTATTCTACGGTAATTTCTCTCATTCCGGAGTCCTCGAAGTAGCCGTCGGTTTCGGCAATAACAAGCTTAATCGTGTAGGTTTTAGGCTCAAACTTTGCCGTAAGAGTGGTATCTCCGGTGATGGGGGTTGTAAATTCAAAGAGAGTCGAGCCCTTATACCAGCCAACGAAATCGTGTCCCGCAAGGACCGGATCGCTCGGCTCGGTTGCGTAGCTGTTGTGCTGGACGGTAGCGGTGCTGTCAGGGGCTCCCTCGGCTTTGAAGGTTACGGTATATTTTTTCGCCTCCCACTTCGCGTATACCGAAAGGTCTATGGAGTCCGGGGTCGGGTAGTATACGCCGTCAAACTTCGTAAAGTTTGCAAGTGATTTTCCATCGGCGCCGGTCAACTGCTTTTCTCCGGTGCCGGTAGAGTAATACCAGCCTGTGAAGTGGAATCCGGTTCTCACAGGTACGGGGAGAGTGAAGGCTGCGCCGTACTTGACGTCTTTTGAGATATTCGAGAGAGATCCGCCGGTCGGGTCAAGCTCGATCGTGTACTCCTTCGGAGTGTATCTTATATAGAAGGTCTTGTCGCCGGTCGATCCTTCGGCAACGGAGGTGACCTTTATTCCGCCGGTCTTGGAGGTATACCAGCCGTCGAATATATAGTAGTCGTTTGTAGGTGTCGGGAGAGTCTTTTCGTCGTTGATCGTATACGGCAATTCGTAAAGAGGAGTCTCGCCGTCTGCGTCAAGAAGGAATATCGTGTACTCGGCGTATTTGTATTCGGGCATCAGAGTCTTATCCTTGAACTCTGCCGACATCGTAAGCGACGTGTATCTTACAAAGTTATCCGACAGATACCAGTTTGCGTATTCCTGTCCGGTCGGAGCTACCTTCGGCTCGGGAAGCTCAACGAGCTGTCCGTCGTAGTAGTCGATAGAATACTTCGTTCCGCCGACACCGGTCTCGTCGAACCAGAGCTTCATCGGCTCCTTGTACATAGCGTACAGCGTCATATCCTCTTCCGGAACGTAGTCCTCGGAGAGAATGCCCTCGGTAGTGCCGTCGGTCGAAAGTCCTGCGTACTTATATCCGTTTCTGTCGCTGAAGGTGGCGCCCGACTCGCGAAGGGTCTGACCGTCAAGCGGTGTGAATATCGAGTTGCTGAGTCCGAACTCCTCTGGGAATATTACGGTTATGGTGTGGCGTATCTTTCCGTACACCGCGTAAAGATGTATGTTTCTTACGGAAGAGTATTCGCCTATTCCCCAAAGTCCCGGACGGAAGGTTTCGTACTGGGTTACAATTTCGCCGTCCTTGTAGACGTATTCATAATTTCCTGTGTAGTTATTGTAGTACGCCCAACCGATGAATTCGTAGCCTTCCTTGTAATCCTCTGCGGGAAGATAAGAGGAGAGAAGTGCGCCCGACTCAATGTCGAAGTCGTAAAGCTCGTTTCTCGTCTCGGTGTAGTTGCCGTTCGTTCCCTCTTGAGCGATGTATATATTCATGGTGAATTTCTCACCCGCGAACATGTCGGTGTAATGAGGATAAAGGACTGCTCCGCTCGGTGGGAACACGAGAATATCACCGTATTCGTCGGTGTACTGGGTTCCCTGAGCGTTCGGGCCGGAGAAGTATCCTTTGAAGCTCATTCCCGAAATGCCCGGCGCAGAGATGTGTCTTGTGCTCTCGTATATATGTACCGTGGAAGATCCGCCGTCAAGTCCCTTGACAGTTATGGAATAAAGGAAGATCTCCTGATAGTTCGGAGAATCGGGATCCGACGTTCCGTCGCAGTACGTCATGCAGTTCAGGCAGGAGACTCTGTCGTAGCCATCTTCCGTCGTACTGCATCCGCAGGTATAGCAGTCGGTGCACATCGTGTAGTTAACGCCGCCGCAGTCTACGTAGCAGTCGCCGCACTCGCGCTCACAGCCGTATCTTCCGAACAGGCACTCGTTGAGAGCGCAGGAATATTCTCCGTAGCCGTTATTTTCGTAGTCGTACGAGTAATCGCCGCCGAAGCAGGTGAAGCAGGTGTCGTCGCAATCCTCACTCGAGCTTATGCAGGAATCTCCGCAGTCGGTGCATCCGCATCCGTGCCAGAAGCATCCGCAGAAATCAAGCGGCAGACAGCTCGACAGCGCGAGCATCAGCATGACTCCTGAGGCTATGGCAATGATCTTTCCGATCGGCTTATGGAATAAAAACTCCAGTATTTCGTCAAAATTCATGATATCACCTTTGCTATTTATTGTAGTTGCGCGGAAATATCTTCGCGCGGTGTTGTAGGTTTAAGTCTATTACGTATCAAGGAAAGTCGACCTATTATGCGCTCAAAGAGCGCATAATAGCAGGGTACCCTGCTAAATAAATATAAACTTACTTAATAATTATAATAGAAAAAAGTCGTTTTGTCAACCCTCATTGTAAATATATTATATGTAATCATAATCATCTCTATTTTCTCGCTCTCGGACAGGTAAAAAACAAAAAGCTCTTGCCAGAGTGACGAAGGTATGTTATAATATTCTTGTTAAATTTGCGGGAGGTATCCTGCGTAGAAAAGAGAAGAAATTTGAAAATTCTTGTAATCGGAGACGTAACCAGCCCTGCCGGTGTCTCCCATCTTGAAAAAAATCTTTGGCGGGTCAGAAAAGAAAAGGGAGTTGATTTTTGCGTAGTAAACGGCGAGAACGCATCCTTCGTTACGGGTATATCCCCGGAGCTTGCGGACGTCCTTTTTCAGGCGGGCGCTGACGTAATAAGCGGCGGAAACCACACCTTGAGAAACCGTCAGGCGTTCAACTATCTTGATGACGTGAGAAATATACTCCGTCCTATAAATTTCGGTGACGGCGCGCCGGGGCACGGTTATACGGTTGCCGAGGCAAACGGATACCGAATACTCGTTATATGCGCCCTCGGAAACATTCATATGGAGCCGGTGCTTGATTCTCCGTTTTCGTATATTGACAGGGTGTTGCGCGAGGAGGCGGGGAAGTACGATTTTTCTATTCTTGATATTCACGCGGAGGCAACCGGAGAGAAGCTTGCCGTGGGATATGCCTACGACGGAAAAATCAACGTAGTTTTCGGTACTCATACGCACGTGCAGACGGCGGATGAAATAATTTTGCCCGATGGCACGGGATATATATCCGACGTCGGAATGTGCGGTGAATCCGGCGGCGTTCTCGGCATGGACCCCGATGTGGTCGTCGAGCGGATGCGGACGAGGCTGTCGCATAAATTTAAGGCGGCGGCAGGAGCGCCTGTGGCGAATGGAGTAGTATTCACGATGGATACCGCGACGGGTAGAGTAACCGCGATAGAAAGAATAAAATTCTGAGGTGAATATGGAGCTTAAAGCATCTGTTGCGGTGATAGGCGCGGGGCACGCAGGCATAGAGGCGGCACTCGCTTCTGCCAGAATGGGCGTTGATACCGTGCTTTTCACCATAAATCTTGATGCCGTCGGTAATATGCCGTGCAATCCGTCGATAGGCGGAAGCGCAAAGGGGCATCTGGTTTTTGAGATCGACGCGCTTGGCGGCGAGATGGGATATGCCGCCGATATTGCGACCATACAGTCGCGTACCTTGAATCTCGGTAAGGGAGCGGCCGTTCATTCAAAGCGTGTTCAGGCGGACAGAGCCGAGTATAAGAAGATTATGAAAAAAACGCTTGAGGCAGAGCCGAATTTGCGGCTCGTTCAGGCTGAGATATGTGAGCTTCTGACAGAGGAGTGTGAGAGTTCGACGAGGGTCGTCGGCGTTGTGACCCATCTTGGCGAAAGGTGGCGCGCCGACCGTGTGGTAATAGCTACGGGCACGTTTCTTGAGAGTCAGATATTCGTCGGAGATAAGGTTTATTACGCAGGTCCTGACGGTATGATGCCGTCTCGCGGACTTTCGGATTCTCTCAGGCACGCAGGGATTGAGCTGATGAGATTTAAGACGGGAACGCCCGCGAGAGTCAGCCGCAGGTCTATCGATCTTTCGCGTCTTGAAACGCAGGAGGGAGAGGAAACGGTAACTCCGTACTCCTCAAGAAGCGGTGAGCTTTCCGCGGATAAGGTCAACCGTGTTGCCTGCCAGGTGGTATACACGAATGCGAAAACGCACAGGATAATCCGCGAAAACCTTGAAAGATCGGCGATGTACTCCGGAAATATCAGCGGAGAGGGGCCGAGATACTGTCCGTCAATAGAGACAAAGCTCGTCCGTTTCGCGGATAAGGAGCGCCATCAGCTCTTCGTTGAGCCGTGCGGTATGGATACCGACGAAATGTATATACAGGGATTTTCAACCTCTATGCCGACCGACGTTCAGTACGATATGCTTCGCTCGCTCGACGGATTTGAGAATGCCGAGATAATGAGATACGCATACGCTATAGAATACGACCTTGCAGAGCCGACGCAGATGCTGCCGACCCTTGAGTTTAAATGTGTATCGGGACTTTACGGCGCAGGTCAGTTCAACGGTACGTCGGGATATGAGGAAGCGGCGGCGCAGGGACTTGTTGCCGGAATAAACGCCGCGCTTTCAGTGAAGGGCGAGGAGCCTATGATCCTTTCCCGCTCGTCCTCGTATATAGGAATGCTTATCGACGATCTTGTTACCAAGGGAACGCGCGAGCCGTACAGAGTAATGACCTCGCGATCGGAATACAGACTTCTTCTGCGACAGGATAACGCGGATCTTCGACTTACCGATATCGGCAGACGGGTCGGTCTGATAGATGACGAAAGATACGCGCAGTTTGAAGAAAAAAGACGGCTGATCGATCTCGAAATAAAGAGGATGGAGAAAACCGTTATTGCTCCGAGCGAGGAAGTAAACATGCTTCTTGACTCTCTCGGATCTGCAAAAATCAAGACCGGAATCAAGCTTGCTGAGCTTATAAGGCGGCCGGAGCTGAGCTACGATCTGCTTGAAAAAATTGACACGACCCGCCCCGAGCTTCCGCGAGGTGTCCGTGTGAGTGCCGAGATATCTATAAAGTATGAGGGATATATGAAGCGTGAGCTTGCCGAGGTCGAAAGGCAGAAGCGGCTTGAGGATCGCAGACTTCCCGAAGACATAGACTACAGCAAAATTCTCGGTCTCAGGCTCGAGGCGTGTGAGAAGCTTAATAAGATAAGGCCGATGAATATAGGACAGGCGTCGCGCATAAGCGGAGTCAGCCCCGCCGATATAAGCGTGCTTTTGATATACCTTTCCGGTGGCAATAAGTGCGGCAGTGGCATAGTATGATAATGGGCGAAAAGTATGGCATCTGTGCCGTTATTGCTCATTAAATTCATAAGGGTTTATTCTGCACTTGCAGAATTTAAAGAATATGAAGATAGTTATTATACATCCGCCTAAGCTGATAGCGCCGATACTGGCGAGAATATTTAAGGTAAAAACAAAAAAGCAGTGAGGCAGCTCAAAGCAAAAAAGACCCGAATTTCGGGTCTTTTTTGCTGTCATCGACGTAAAGGAGCATCATCCGAACGGATCAATAAGGTCGATTTTTTCAATAACGTTCAGCCTGTGCCTGTCGGCGAAGCGGAGAGCGGTGACAAGCTCATCGGGATCTGCAACGCGGCCCGGCTCGTGCGCGTCACAGCCAAGCAGGACGCGAGGTTCAAATTCCGATGCGATCTGCCAGAATTCGTCACACGGGTAGCCGCGCTTCTCCGCGAGTCCGAGCATATTTATTTCAATCGGAATGTCTGCCGACTTTATTGCCTCCAGCATTCGGATCATTTCTTTTCTGTATATTGCGCGGTCTCCAAAGAATTTTATAATATCGGGGTGCGCGATATACGTGAATTTTTCGGTTGAAATGGCATCGCAGATCAGATCAACGTATTTTTTCAGCATCGCCTCGGATTCCGTTCCGGTGATGGAGTGTACAAGTCCCTCTGTGGCGTATTCTTCGGAAACGAAGTGCTGACCGAGTATAAGATATTCCGGGCGGCTGCCGCTTCTCCAGAATTCAAAGGTCTTTTGCCACAGCTCTGGATAATATTCCGCCTCATAGCCGATATGTATCTCTATCTTGTCGCGGTATTTTTCTCTCAGAGCGGAAAGAGAGGAATAATATTCGTCTCTTTCATCCGGCGTCATTTTGTAGTAGGACTCGTAGCCGCTTGGGTATATATACGGCGCATGGTCAGAAAAGCCGAGGATCTTAACACCCTCGGCTATAGCTTTTTTTACGTATTCCTCATCCGATCCGATAGCGTGGCGGCACCGGGACGTGTGAGTATGATAGTTCGCAAGCATTGCTTGAACCTCTTATGCGGTTATTTTGAAAGCAGAATATATACTACAAGACCCATGATCAGCGCGAGCAACACTGCCGATACGGTAAGATATCTCTTGATCTTTCTCCTGCGAGCATAGCGACGGGCGCGTTTCAGGTAGGTGGAAATCGGATCGCGGCGCTTCGCGATGTCCTTCGAGAATTTGCGAATCCACGAAACATCTGCCTTGGTAACCTCGCTGATCTTCTTGAGAGATCCGACCTCGTGAGCCATTTTGTTTCTGATATTTCTGTATCTGACAAGTCGGGGGAGCGAATCCTCTCTGCCGGGGGCAAAGCGTGCGTTATTGAGTCGGTTGATGTATTCTGTAACGCCGCCGGTGGCAACGCCGAATTTTTCGCAGCAGTCCTTATCAAGCTCTACGTAGCTTGCAAGGAAACGTTCGTTCAGTCTTCTTCCCACACGGCTCACCGCCTTTCGTCAGAATTTTTGTGACAGCATACGCCGTCTATATTGTATATTGTACTACATTTCGCTGATTTTTGCAATAGGAAATTTAAAAATTTACTTTTAGTACATACAGTCTGCCTATCATTTCGGGTTTTGGATTCCCCATTCTTATCCGTGCGCTGCATCCTCACCGCCGTTGTCCGCCTCTCCGAAATCGTTCTTCTTCCTACGGAATAACAGGTGCATTATCGCCTTTGCGTTGAACGGAACCAGAGGGTAAAGGTAGTGTCTGCCCGTTACGGTTTTATTGGTTGCAACGAAAATACAGAACAGTACGAGTCCGAGAGCAAATCCCCATATACCGGCAGCGTATACCAATGCAAGTATCATCATTCTCATAAATTTGAATGCGTATCCGAGCTCGTGGTTTTGCTGCGCGAAGTTTGCTATTGCCACGAATGCCATATACAGGATAACGTCCGCAGAGAGCCAGCCTACCTGAACTGCGAAATCTCCAAGTATTAGCGCGCCTACGATGGAGAGCGAGTTTGAAAGCATATCCGGCGTGTTCATTGATGCGATTTTCAGTCCGTCTATCGCAAATTCGACGAGAAAAAGCTGAAGTATTATCGGCAGTGCGCCCGGATCGTCGGGGACGAGAAACAAAAGGGCAGGAGGAAGGACCGCGGAATACTCAAGGTAAAGATACCACAGAGGCGTGATAACGACGGACGTAAGCAGTATCAGAGTTCTGATGATTCTAAGATAACTGCCCGTTAGGGGTGGGAAATAGTAATCGTCGGTTTGCTCAAGATAATGAAAAATGGAGGTAGGCAGTATCATTACCTGAGGAGAATTATCGCAAATCACGAGTATACTTCCCTCGAGAAGCTGCGCCGCGGCGGTGTCCGGCCGTTCCGTCGTCCGTATTTTGGGGAAGGGGTTGAACCAGCCGCGGCGTATTAACGTTTCCGCAAGGCTCTGAAATCCGAGTGTCAGAGAGCGTGGCGCGGCAGCCTTAAGCTTTTTTTCGATCTCTTTCACAAGAGCGGAGTCGGCAATTCCGTCAACGTAACAAACTACAACGTCGGTCTTTGATGAGCCGCCCATATCTACGTGTGACATAGTCAGCCGCTCATCCCGTATCCTTCTTCGTATGAGCGCGGTGTTTATAACCAGCGTTTCCACGAATCCGTCGTGCGACCCTTGCATAACTCTGTCGCTGTCCGGCTCCTCTGTGCCTCGCGCCGGATAGGTTCTCACGTCTACGAGTATTGCGCGCGCCCCAAAGCTTTCCGCTATTATCGCGGACTGCCCCGAAAGGATCGCGCGGATCAAGGTGTCTTCGTCCCCGGTCATATCGACCTCTATATACGGCAGGGAATACAGTGCTTCCTCTGCCGTGAGCGGCTTTTTTTGAGATAAAAGATATTGCATCAGCCTCTGCATTTCGGCATCCTTGGTAAAGCCGTCAATATAGAAAAAGCTGACACCCGTGTCGCATAATTTAAGATCTCGCCTTATTAGGTCAAAGCTTTCGGTAATCCTCAGCCGCGCGGCGATCCTTGCTATATTTTCGCTGTAGCTTGTTGATAGCTCTCGCATTACATACTCCGTTTTGATTTTCCTTATCTTTTCCAGCAACTGCTAAAATATGCAAAAAGATTTAGGAGGGTTGACATTTAGATGCGCGTGTGATAGAATTTAAATGAAAAAACATATCGTAGGTAAATAAATGTTTACAAAAATGAAGCTGTTCAAATTTGACATTACCGACTCGACCAATGAGCGAGCGAGAGAATATGCGAGCCGCGGCGCGGACGCGCTTCCTGCCGTTTTTATCGCAAACGGTCAGAGCAAGGGGCGCGGCAGGCGCGGCAGGCGCTTCGATTCATCAGTCGGGAAGGGGCTTTATATGACTGTCCTTTTTGACCCGTGGGATGCAGGAATAGAAAGCTCGATGATCACTGTGCGTGCGGCGGTTGCCGTTGCGCGGGCGATAGACGCCTTTGCCGGCATTTCAGTGGGCATAAAATGGGTGAACGACATTTTCGTCGGGGACAGAAAGCTTGCCGGAATACTCGCAGAGGGAGTGCGCGACGGTGCTAGCGGGCGAGAGCTTGCCGCCCTCGGAATAGGAGTCAATCTTTTGCACCGTGAATTTCCGCCGGAGATATGCGATATTGCAACGTCGGTTGAGGATGTATGCGGCAGGCTTCTGTCTGCAGATACGCTTGCCGCGCGGATATTGGAGGAGTTTTTCTCCGACACCTACGAACGGCATATATTGGATGAATACCGATCGCGCTCGGTAGTTATAGGAAAAAACGTAGAGGTTCGACGTATTTTGGGAGAAAGCTTCACGGCAAAGGTTCTTGACATAACAGACTCCGGAGCTCTTTTGGTTTCCCGCAACGGAGCAGAGACTGAGGAGCTGATAAGCGCCGAGGTCAGTATAAAGAAAATATGACGTTAGCATTATAAGGTATATAACGTGCCGTTTGTTTTTTTCGGCTGGGTGTATCCGCGTTGGATGTAAGCAGGCATGCGTTACCTGTGATAGCGGAGATATTCTTCGGTTTAAGGAGTATGTTAAATGATAAATATCAACCGTCTTATTACCGAACTGGTTGAATATTCCGAGAGGAAGGGACTGATCGATGCGGCTGACAGACCGTATGCAGTAAATTCCTTGCTTGCCCTCCTTCGCGTTTCAGATTACGAACCCGCTGTCACATATGGTCAGAGGGAGATTTCGGATATTCTATCCGACATTACGGACTATGCGATTGACTGCGGAATAGTGGAGCAGGACGGCACGGTACACCGCGACCTGTTCGATACTGCGGTCATGGGAGTTATGGTAGACCGTCCCTCAGCTGTTACGAAGCGGTTCTACGAACTTTACGGCAAAGATCCTGTGAGCGCTACCGATTACTTTTATTCTCTTGCCTGCGACTCAAACTATATACGGTTAGACAGGATAAAGAGGGATCTTAAATGGAGGGCAAAGTCAAAATACGGAGAAATGGATATAACCGTTAACCTATCAAAGCCTGAGAAGGATCCAAAGGCGATAGAGGCGGCAAAGCTTCTCCCCCCATCCGGATATCCGAAATGCCTTTTGTGCCACGAAAACGAGGGATATGCCGGAAACGCCGCAAAGCCGGCGCGGCAAAACCTTCGGCAGATACCCTTTGATATGGCGGGCGCGCGGTGGTATTTACAGTATTCTCCGTACGTTTACTACAACGAGCACTGCATAGCTCTTTCCGCCGAGCACGCTCCTATGAGGATCGATCGCTCGACCTTTGAGAAGCTTCTTGGATTTGTTGAGAAATTTCCGCACTATTTCATGGGATCAAACGCTGACCTTCCGATAGTCGGCGGCTCTATACTTTCGCACGATCATATGCAGGGGGGCAGATATACCTTTGCTATGGAGCGCGCGAAGATCAAGACACCGATTGAATTCAGTGAATATTCGGACATATCCTGCGGAATTCTTGAGTGGCCAATGTCGGTTATCCGTATATCCTCCAAAGGTAAAGAGAGTCTTGTTGATCTTGCAAGCAAAATATTGGACGGGTGGCGTGAATACTCCGATCCGTCTGTGGGGATATATGCCGAGACCTGCGGTGAGCCGCACAATACCGTAACACCGATAGCAAGAATGCGTAACGGCCGTTTTGAGCTTGATATAGTTCTTAGGAACAATCTTACCACGGCAGAACATCCGCTCGGGGTATTCCATCCCCATGCCGAGTATCACAATATCAAAAAAGAAAATATCGGACTCATAGAGGTTATGGGACTCGCCGTTCTTCCCGCAAGGCTTAAGGATGAGATAGCGGCAATGTGCGATGCGATACTCTCGGGTGCGGATTTCTCCGAGAGCGAGACGACAGCCAAGCATAAGGAGTGGTTTCTCGCGTTTGCATCCGATTATGAATTCACTGCCGAAAATACCGAGGATATATTAAAAGCGGAGATAGGAAAGACCTTTGTAAGAGTTCTTTCGGATGCGGGCGTATATAAGGACACTCCGCGCGGACTCGAAGCATTTATGGGATTTATAAATTCCGTTGGCGGAAGAAAAAAACAAAAGAGAGACTGTCGCATTTAGACATAACCGAAAACAAAAAACGGTGGGGTTGATTTTAACCTCACCGTTTGTCATTGCTTTAGAATTTTACGCTTGAAAACCTGCGGTTTTCTTCTACTGTTTTTTGTTTAAGTCAATCGGTTTGTTTTGTGAATTCGATTGCGGAGCGAATTCCGATTTCAAGACCCGGCATAAGCGAAGATTTTTTAACATACTCCTCGCGAGAGTGGGAGCTGCCTCCGTCGTAGACTCCGATGCAGAGGGCGGGTATTCCGAGAGAGAGCGGGATGTTGCAGTCGGTTGAGGAGGATGTATAGACAACTTCCTTGCCAAGCAGCTCTCGCACTATTTCGGCGTGCCGCGCCTTCAGCGCTTCTATTTTGCTTTGATCGACGTCACCGGCGCAGGGGCGCTCTCCGATCCTGCGTACCTTAAGCTCTGTTCCGTCGCCGTTTGCGCTCTCGAATATCCTCTGATATTCCTTTTCCATTAAGGCGAGCAGTTCCTCATCGTCTGAGCGGTATTCGCAAAGCATGCAGGCTTGCTGCGCGATCGTGTTTACCGACGTGCCGCCGGATATTTCCCCGACGTTGTAGGTGACCTTTTTTCCGTCCTTTTTGGGAAGCTCGATGGAATATATAGAGTTAACGACGGCGGCAAGAACCGCGATCGCGTTTTTGTTTCCGAATTTTGCCCAGGAGTGTCCGCCCTCCGTGAGAGCCTCTATCTCATATCTGTGTGAGCCGACGCATCTGTCTGCAACGGTGGTCAGATTACTGGTGTCAAATGATATAAACCGATCGATTCTGCCGGCATAGTCCACAAAGATTTGGCGCGTGCCCTTGAGGTTGCCGAGCCCCTCCTCGCAGGAATTAGCTACGAACAGCACTCCGGCATCCACAGAATTTTCCTTGAAGAATTTTGCGACGAGCATAAGCACCGCGAGGCTCGCAGTATCGTCTCCGACTCCGGGACAGCGGATAAATTCACCGTCGTCTGAATACGGCATCGGTTCGGTATCCGGGAATACGGTGTCGGTGTGTGCGACAAACACCGTCAGCGCGTTGCATCCGTCGGCGTTGTGCGGACAGACTGCGTTCAGCGCCCCGTCAATATAGGCGTCGGTCATACCGTTTCTGATAAACCAATCCCTGCAATATTCCGCGCGCTTCTGCTCAAGGTGAGAGGGGGCGGGAATGTGACACAAATCGAAGATCAGCCGATATAGCTCTGCTTCGTTTTCTTTTATGTACGCTTTTATCTTATTTTGCATAAACAGCACCTCTTTTCCCTCCAATTATAGCATACGCCTGCTTGCTTTGTCCAGCATATTCTCACAGAAAAATCGAACGGCAAAAAATCGGCAAGAGAAAAAACGAATAATTATTCATAAAACATTGAGATTTATGCACAATGGATGCATAAATATTACACAAATAAGCTATTTTTTTTGAATTAGATATAGTGCAGTGGGACGAAAATTAAAAAAATTACAAAAAACTATTGCATATTTATTCAATTAGTGGTACAATAGCAACAGCTAAAAAAGAAATCGGCATGAATGCCGCATCAACGGAGGAAAAATAAAATGGAAAAGAAAAACATCAAAAAAGTAGTTCTCGCATATTCCGGCGGACTTGACACGTCGATCATCATTCCGTGGCTCAAGGAAAATTACAATAATTGCGAGGTAGTTGCCGTTTCGGGTAACGTAGGTCAGGCGGACGAGCTCGAGGGACTTGAGGAAAAGGCTCTCAAAACCGGAGCATCAAAGCTATACATTGAGGATCTTACCGAGGAATTTGTAAACGACTACATAATCCCTACGGTTAAGGCCGGCGCGCTTTACGAGGAATATATGCTCGGTACGTCTTTCGCACGTCCCATTATTGCAAAGAGGATCGTTGAAATAGCTCTTGCAGAGGGCGCGGATGCTATCTGCCACGGCTGCACGGGTAAGGGAAACGATCAGGTTCGCTTCGAGCTTGCTATTAAGGCGTTTGCCCCTGATATGCACATTATCGCTCCCTGGCGTGAGTGGAGCATCAAGTCCCGCGAGGAGGAGATCGACTATGCAGAGGCGCATAATATTCCCCTTAAGATAAACCGCGAGACCAACTACTCCAAGGATAAGAACCTTTGGCATCTTTCTCACGAGGGTCTTGATCTCGAGGACGCATGGAACGAGCCTCAGTATGAGATGCCCGGCTTCCTTGAAATGGGCGTTTCTCCCCTTGAAGCACCCGACAAGCCTACTTACATAACTCTCGATTTTGAGAAGGGCGCACCCGTCGCTCTTAACGGCGAGAAGATGAGCGCAAAGGAGATCATCCTCGCACTCAACGAGCTTGGCGGCAAAAACGGTATCGGACTTCTCGATATCATCGAAAACCGCCTTGTAGGCATGAAATGCCGCGGCGTATACGAGACCCCCGGCGGAGCTATCCTTTACTTTGCGCACAACTATCTTGAGACTCTTACGCTCGACAAGATGACCGCGCATAAGAAGAGCGAGCTTGCGATCACCTTCGCAGACCTCGTTTACAACGGTCAGTGGTTTACCCCTCTTCGCGAGGCTCTCTCCGCATTCGTCGATAAAACTCAGGAGAACGTTACCGGTACGGTAAGACTTAAGCTCTACAAGGGCAACATCATAAAGGCAGGCGTAAAGAGCGATTACGCGCTTTACTCCGAGGAGCTTGCAACCTTCGGCGAGGACAACGTTTACAATCAGGCGGATGCGGCAGGCTTTATCAACCTCTTCGGTCTTCCGATAAAGGTTCAGGCACAGGTAAACGCTAAAAACAAGAAGTAATACGGAAGTAACTATGGAAAAAATGTGGGCAGGACGTACGGACGGCGCGGTCAGCGCCGTTGCGGACGACTTCAATTCATCTATAAGCTTTGACAAGAAGATGTACAGACAGGATATCCGCGGCTCGATGGAGCATGCGCTTATGCTGTCTGCGAAGGGAATAATCGAAAAATCGGAATATGAACAAATAGTTTCAGGGCTTTCCTCGGTGCTTGCCGATATAGAGTCCGGCAAGCTCCCCTTTGACGAGAGCGCAGAGGATATTCATATGTTCATTGAGGCTGAGCTTACCCGCCGCATTGGCGATGCGGGCAAGAGGCTTCACACCGCCAGAAGCCGTAACGATCAGGTCGCGCTTGACCTCAGGCTTTATATGCGTGACGAGGTTGCGGTCATCAGGTCCCAGCTTATGTCGCTTATTGAGGCTATCAAGAATAAGGCTGCTGAAAATACCGATGCAATAATGCCCGGCTACACTCATCTTCAAAGAGCGCAGCCGATAACCTTCGCGCAGCATCTTCTTGCTTACGCCATGATGTTTATGCGCGACGTAACCAGACTTGACGATGCAATTCGCAGAATGAATTATTCCCCGCTCGGTTCCTGTGCCCTTGCGGGAACGACCTATCCGACCGACAGACGAACGGTGGCTGAAAACCTCGGCTTTGACGGTATTACGGAGAACTCTATCGACGGTGTTTCGGACAGAGATTACTGCGTTGAGCTTGAGGCTGCGTTTGCGCTTATTATGATGCACCTCTCACGTTTTTCGGAGGAAATAATCCTTTGGTCAAGCTGGGAGTTTAAGTTCGTCGAGCTTGATGATGCTTATACCACCGGCTCGTCAATAATGCCGCAGAAGAAGAATCCCGATATGGCGGAGCTTGTCAGAGGCAAAACGGGAAGAGTCTACGGAGATCTTATGGCAACGCTCACGGTGCTTAAGGGACTTCCGCTTGCGTATAACAAGGATATGCAGGAGGATAAGGAAGCTATATTTGATGCGGTGGAAACCGTTGGAAAGTGCCTTGACGTATTCGTTCCTTTGATAGAGACGATGAAGCCGCTCAAGGAAAATATGTACAATGCATCGAAAAAAGGCTTCATAAACGCAACCGACCTTGCCGACTATCTTACGAAAAAGGGTATGCCCTTCAGAAGCGCTTACAAAATTGTAGGAAGTATAGTTGCCGAATGTATAAAGAAGAATATCACTCTTGATGAGATGCCTCTTTCGGATTATAAGGCGGAGAGCGAGCTGTTCGAGGAGGATCTTTACGACGAAATATCTCTTGAGACCTGCGTTTCCAAGCGCATATCCGCAGGCTCGACGGGATACGAAAGCGTAGCGTATCAGATAGAATACGTAAAGAAATTTATAAATGAAAAAACCGCAAAGGAGCAAAAGTGATGATATCCTTAAAGGGCAGAGATTTTTTAAAGCTGCTTGATTACACTCCCGAGGAGATAAACTATCTTATTGATCTTGCGGCTGAGTTTAAAGCAAAAAAGAAAGCCGGAATACCTCACAGAATACACGAAGGAAAAAATATTGTCCTTATATTTGAGAAGGATAGCACACGTACACGTTGTGCTTTTGAGGTTGCGGCAGCCGATCTTGGAATGGGCTCGACTTATCTTGGTCCGACAGGGTCTCAGATAGGTAAAAAGGAGAGCATTGCAGACACCGCGCGGGTGTTGGCTTCGATGTACGACGGCATAGAATACCGCGGCTTCGGTCAGGCTATAGTTGAGGAGCTTGCCGCACAGTCAAAGGTTCCGGTCTGGAACGGACTCACAAATGAATTCCACCCGACGCAGATACTTGCGGATCTTCTGACGATAAAGGAAAAATTCGGAAGGCTGAAGGGTATCAATTTCGTATACATGGGAGATGCTCGCTACAATATGGGCAACTCGCTTATGGTAGGCTGCGCAAAGATGGGAATGAACTTTACCGCCTGCGCCCCCGCGGAGTATTTTCCGAACATAGAGCTCGTAGATGAGTGCCTTGCGATAGCAAAGGAGACCGGAGCAACCGTAAAATTTGACACGGATCCCTTCAGCGCAACGAAAAATGCAGACGTCATCTGCACTGACGTGTGGGTTTCCATGGGTGAGCCCGTCGAGGTTTGGGCAGAGCGTATAAAGTCGCTTAAGCCCTATGCCGTTACTAAAGAGATAATGAAAAACGCCGGAGAGGGTGCGATATTTATGCATTGTCTGCCGTCCTTCCACGATCTTAACACCGGAATAGGAAAGCAGATCGGAGAGCAGTTCGGGATTTCTTCTATGGAGGTTACCGACGAGGTCTTTGAAAGCGAGGCGTCGGTAGTCTTTGACGAGGCGGAGAACCGTATGCATACCATAAAGGCTGTAATGGCGGCAACGCTTGGTTGATTTTTTAAGAATCGAAAGACGGAAAAAGGCGAGGGAGAGGTGCTTTCCGGCACACTAAAAAGTCCCTCGCCTTTTTAAGAGCGATACAGACGAAAAGAATATCAGCTCGATAAGTGACGAAAACGGTCTTGAAAAACCTTTCGTTATGTTGTATAATTATGATGTTGAAAATTAAACCACTGCAAATCACCCTCGGGCAGAATAACGGAGGACAGCAATGAAGGAAATACGCTTTAAGCTTGACGAAATATATACCAACCGTGAAGAAGGAATGTTTACTGCCAAATTTCACTCGGCCGTTTAGCTTTGTTTGATTGGGGTAAGGAAGGAGATCTAATTGAAGAAAACCAAAAGACATCTAAGAAATTTTGCGGTTGCTGCAGGTATTCTCGGAGCTTCGTTTGGCGTTAGCCTTCTTTTGCAAAACGTTCTTGAGGTTCAGGACAGTATCATGTCTGTCTTTGTGTTCGCGGTGTTTTTCGTGTCGGTGCTTACCGACAAATATATTTACGGAATCATCACGGCGTTTGTCGGCGTTATTGCAGTAAATTATGCGTTCACCTTTCCGTATTTCGCATTTGGACACAACCCAAAAAAGCGTACAGAGGTATTGTGCATTGGGATCAATCGGCACGGTACCTCTGTGGTTTTTGAGCAAAGATTTGGATAATATTTAGACTCGACGCAAGCCGTTCCAATAAAAATAATTGACAAAAGACCCCTTTTTGTGATATAATCTAACACAGTTGGTAAATTTTTTAGTTTTATTCTGAGCTTAGTGAGAGAAATCTATGAAGCATGACAAGAAAAACAAGAGGTGGACCAGGTGGAGACATCGTGTCGTTCGCAACATTCTCAGCATCACACTAGGACCGTATACAAAATTAAAGTATCATATAAAGGTAGAACGCTTTAAACAGCAGGAAAAGCGTCCGTATCTTATACTTATGAACCATCAGACAGCCTTTGATCAGTTCTTTGTAGGACTCGCGTTTAAAGGCCCCGTCTACTATCTCGCCAGCGAGGATCTGTTTTCTAACGGATGGGTATCGTCACTTATAAAGTACCTCGTTGAGCCGATACCGATAAAGAAGCAAACGACGGACATCCGTGCTGTGCTTAACTGTATGCGGGTGGCTAAAGAGGGGGGAACTATAGCGATCGCGCCCGAGGGCAACCGAACCTACAGCGGCAGGACCGAATATATGAACCCTTCCATCGCTCAGCTTGCCCGTAAGCTCGGCGTTCCGGTTGCTCTTTTCCGTATCGAGGGCGGTTACGGAGTACAGCCCAGATGGAGCGACGTCGTAAGGCGCGGAAAAATGCGCGCATACGTCTCACGGGTGATCACTCCCGAAGAAATCTCCGCATATACGGATGCAGAGCTTTTTGATGCGATCAAGGAAGGTCTTTACGTTAACGAGGCAACCCCGGACGGAGAATTCCGTCATAAGCGCTGCGCCGAATATATGGAGCGCGCGATATATGTATGTCCGCGTTGCGGTCTTTCGAGCTTCGAGTCCTCGCGCGACGTTATAAAGTGTAATAAGTGCGGCGGAAGCGTAAGATACACCGAAACCAAGGAGCTTTTGGATATCGATCTCGGTATCCCGTTCAGATTCGTCGCGGATTGGTACGATTATCAGAGCAGTTTTATTAACGTTCTGGACGTTGAAGCTTTGTGCGACGGGGCACTTTACGAGGAAGCGGTAGCTGTATCGGAGGTAATACCGTACAAGAAAAAGTTGCGTATATCAAAGGATGCTACGATCCGCCTTTACGGAAACCGCGCGGAGCTTTCCGTCAACGGAGAAAACCTCATCCTATCCTTTGACGAGGCAACTGCGGTTACGGTTCTCGGCAGAAACAAACTAAATATATATCACGGCGGAAAAATATATCAGTTTAAGGGCTCAAAGCGTTTCAACGCTTTGAAGTACGTGCATATGTATCACAGATACAAGAACATTAGAAAAGGAGATCAAAATGTCGAATTTTTGGGACTCTAGTGTCTGGGAGTGGATGCTTCTTTTTGCGGTTTTGCTTGGAAGCCTGCTTGCCGGAAACGTTGTAAAAAAGGCAATTCCTTGGTTAAGAAATTCTCTTATACCAACGTCCGTGCTCGGAGGAGTTATCCTTCTTATTATAGAGGCGGTGATAGAGGCGATCACTAAAAACGTTATGTTTGACTCGGTAATTTTCGGCGGCGACGGAACTGCAAAGCTTGAGATAATCACGTATCATACACTGGCGCTTGGCTTCATCGCATCCTCGTTTAAAACGACGGGCGGTAAGCTTAATAAGAAGCGCACCGCGGAAATATTTAACACGGGTGTTACCACGGTTTCCACTTATCTTATACAGGGTATCTTCGGACTCGTAATTACTGTAATTGCCGCTATGGTCGTTACCGGCTTTTATGAGGCGGCAGGAGTTCTTCTTCCTTTCGGATACGGACAGGGAACCGGACAGGCACTCAACTACGGATCGATATACGAGGAGGATGGATTTGTCGGCGGCAGAACCTTTGGTCTCACCATTGCGGCTCTTGGCTTCCTCTCTGCAAGTATTGGCGGAGTTATTCACCTTAACGTTATGAAAAGGCGCGGTAAGCTCGTATATTCCAAGCGCAGCGACGGAAGTCTGCATACCGAGGAGATAGACTCCAAAAATGAGATCCCGATGCAGGAAAGCATTGATAAGATGACGATACAGATAGCGCTTATCATAGTTGCATATATTGCAGCGTACCTTATTATGCTCGGGCTTGGCACGCTCCTTCCCGGAATGCGCTCGGTCATCTTTGGCTTTAACTTCCTTCTCGGTGTCCTTACCGCGACGCTGATAAAGGTTACCCTTAATTTCCTTCGCAAGAAAAACATAGTTAAGAAAAAGTATACAAACAACTTCCTCATGACGAGAGCCAGCAATTTCTTCTTCGATATCATGGTCGTCGCGGGTATTGCCGCTATCCGACTCAGCGCTCTTGAAAACTATTGGGGAATAATCATTATTCTCGGCGTTGTCGGTGCTATCATTACCTACATATACACCCGTATCGTGGCGAAGATCCTGTTTAAGGATTACGTAGAGGAGCAGTTCCTCACCATGTACGGAATGCTTACGGGAACTGCGAGCACGGGAATCATACTGCTCCGTGAGATAGACGGAGATTTCAAAACTCCCGCCTCGGATAACCTCGTATATCAGAATTTTCCCGCGATCGTATTCGGTCTGCCGATGATGTTCCTCGCAACTCTCGCGATGAAGAGGCCTGTCCTCACCCTCATCATATTCATACTCTTCTTCGCAGTTCTGAACGTGATCCTGTTCAGAAGCTTTATATTCAGAAGGAAGAGAGGCAGAGCTTCGATCTCGGACTCAGATGCAGAGTCTGATGCAGAGGAGACTTCCTCGGACATAAAGCAAAAAGAGAACGTTTGATTTGCGATCTCGGCTTAGAGAATTTATACAATACAAGGATCCCCTTGACACAGTGCCCGAAATCAACAGGTTTCAAGCATTTGGATGATGTCCGATAACGCAGTTTTATTTAAATACTGAAAGCACTTATGGCATACAACGAAAATCGTGTGTCATAAGTGCTTTTGCGTTGTTTTGTGTTATTCACCTATAGTTGCAGCGAACTTCACTTACAGAGTAAACTTCACTTGCCGGCAAGGCAAACTTAGTTAATGGGCACCCCTGAAAACTCCGTTTTCGGACGTGCCCATTGCGACTTGGGGATCTGTTTTTTAAGCACCTCAAATGAGGTTGAAAAACCGTAATAGCTTTTTCACAGACTTAATACTTTATCTAGACAAAAAGCGGTCGGAGCTGCTTTGCCTCCCGCATAGCTAGGAATGCCTCGGTAAGACGTGAAAACTCAGCAACCAACGAGTGTGGCTTTCCTATCGGATCGTCCTGTGCCATAGGAAGAAAATAGACTGAGCGCCGTGTGATAAGCCGAGCAATGCTTCCGAGGTTTTGTGACATAGCGTCGTTTGAAGCGAGCGCGATAAGCGTGGGTCTGTCGCATCTCAGGTGCGCCTTTGCCGCCATTGTTACCGCTGTGTCGGTGATACCGTTGGCTATCTTCGCCAGTGTATTTCCGGTGCAGGGCGCAATGATAAGATATTCCATCGGGGTTTTGGGTCCGAGCGGCTCAGCTGCTGTAACCGTGTGGATTATTTCCCGCTTGCAAAGCCTGCCGACCCTTTCGCACAGCTCGCTTGCTTTGAAGAAGCGTGTGTCGGTGAGATATGCGTTTTCACTCATTATCGGCTGAATATCCAGTCCCATATTGACGAGCTTTTCAAGCTCTGCAAGGGAAGCGTTAAGAGTGCAAAACGATCCTGTGAAGGCGTATCCTATCATTCCTTCACCTCTGAAAGATACCGCTTTACCGATTCAAAGTAGGTGCGACCGGCGCTTTCTGCGAACATTCGCTCCGGTAGGGCGGGCAACGGCGTTACTCCTTCGACTCCTCTGAAATTATCTCCGGAGGCAAGCTCTATTATTCTTAATCCCGACGGGATGCCGCTATGGAAAAGGTCGCTCATATCCTTCGGGGCGGTGTTTATCAGTATATCTATTCCGCAAAATGCCGACGAGTCGTTGATCTCACTGATAGAGCAGGAGCGTATTCCGCATTCTCCGAGCTCCAGCCTTCTCAGCGGCTTTGAGGTGAAGACTTTTACCGTCGCTCCGAGATATAAGAGAAGCTCAGCGAGGCGCGATCCGATTCTGCCGTATCCGATGACTCCAATAACAGTGTCGCGGGGGATGCGTGTTGAATTATTTAATATATATCCGAGTGCGCCGACAGCTGTCAGATACGCATTTTCGCATAAATACTCCTCGTCCGATTCGAGATCCAGCACCTCGGCTCCAAGTTTTGATGCATTTTCTGTAAATTCGGACGGCAGAGCGTATCCCACGACCAGTGACCCTGAGCAAACGTTGCAAAGGGTGTCTGACAGAAGAATGTCGGTGTTTTTTACGGTTTTCTTATCTTTTGTAGTCGGTACGGGGAGCAGAACAAGGTGCTTATCACGGATGCTTTTGGCGCAGAGAGCCGCCGCGTGGCGCAGTCTCTCCCCTGTGCCGTAGGTTTCTATGTTCATTTTAGGATCAAACCGTTTCTCTGTTTTTGCAGGGCCTAATATACCAAAAGAGAATCGAACACATAAGGTTCGGTATAAAAAGCCCTACAGTATTATGGTATGCAAATCCTTGGTTTCCGTGCCCTGCGCCCGCAGGATATTTAAGCAGCTTAAGCCGTCTAAGAAAAACGGTAATTAGTAGCTGAGCTTGCTGCTTCTGTGGGGTTTGGTGGCATAAAATGGAAAAACTTGTTAGAATTTCTGCTTATATAAAAGTTAGGACGGGGATGATTTGATTTTCACCCTCGTCCTAATTCTTATTCTATTTTCTTTTGTTATAGATTCGCTTTTAATTATTTAATCAGTGCTTTCTAGCTGCGCGCTGGTCGCAGTAGAGGCAGGCATCTCCCTTAAACAGCTTCCTTATGCCGCGCTCTGTGCGAGAAATGCAGTGCGTGTTTTGACATTCGAGATTCGGATTTTCCTCGCCGATTTCAATCGTGCTCTCGCTCTTGGATTCCTTTAAGAGCTTGAGGATCAGCGCCATTCTGATGTATCTTCCGTATTTTGCCTGATCGAAATAATCCGCTCTCGGATCGTTGTCAACGTCCACTGATATTTCGTTCACACGGGGCAGGGGATGCATTATCGAAAGATCTGACTTAGCACCTGCAAGCTTTTCCGCGTTAAGGATGTAAACGTCTTTAAGGCGCTCGTACTCCGCCTTGTCGGAAAATCTCTCCTGCTGTATTCTCGTCATATAGAGGATGTCGAGTGAGGGAATTGCTCCCTCAAGATCCTCGGTCTCGCAATAATCGTCGGGCGAGCTTATAAACTCCTCCTTGACGTAATCCGGAATTCGGAGCTCCTTCGGAGATATGAATACGAATTTTACGTCCTCGTATCTCGACATAGCCGCGATGAGCGAGTGAACCGTCCTGCCGTATTTAAGGTCGCCGCAGATGCCCACCGTCAGGTTGTTGAAGCGTCCCTTTTTTCTCTGTATGGTAAGGAGGTCGGTGAGAGTCTGCGTGGGGTGGAAATGTCCGCCGTCGCCCGCGTTTATGATCGGAACCGAGGAAACGCTTGATGCAACGATGGGCGCGCCCTCCTTGGGGTGGCGCATAACGATGATATCGGTGTAAGCCGATACCATTCTTATCGTATCGGAAAGGGTCTCGCCCTTTGATACCGAGGAGGAGTCGGAATTGGAAAAGCCGAGAACGTTGCCGCCGAGGCTCATCATTGCCGAAACAAAGCTGAGTCTGGTTCTGGTGGACGGCTCGAAGAACAGAGTTCCGAGTATTTTTCCCTTACAGGACTCGGAGTACATCTCCGGATTAGAGATTATATCGTTTGCGCTGGCGCAAAGCTTGTCTATTTCTTCGACCGAAAAGTCAAGAATGTCAATAAGATTTCTCATAATAATCCTTCATTCTGTCGCCACTTGGCGACCGCACAAATTTATAATGAATTTTTGTGTTAGCTCTGCGACGATTTGGACTAAGGCTCCAAATCGCAAAAATTCGATGGCGTGATTAACATCTGCTTTGATTAGATATCTGTTATTTCACGCTATCTCCTTTGATGAATTATGGGTGCAGCTTACGCCTTTGCGCCGTAAACCTCAAGATATTTTTTAATTCTTTCGACGTTCTCGCGGTTTTCTTCCTTTTCCTCGAGATACTCGATGATATCGTAAACGTCAACTACGGAATATACGGGGAAGCCAAATTCCTCGCCTACCTCAGCCATTGCGGATTTGTCAGTCTTGCCCTTTTCCTTGCGGTCAACCATAACGAAGGTTGCGACAACCTTTGTATCCTTAAGCGAGGAAAGTATCTCCATGCTCTCGCGGATAGCGGTTCCCGCGGTGATAACGTCCTCTACTATAACGATGCTCTCGCCTGCCTTGGGGGTGTAGCCTACGAAAACGCCGCCTTCTCCGTGATCCTTGATTTCCTTTCTGTTGAAGAAGAAGGGGAGGTCAAGACCTGCTTTGGAGAGAGCTACCGCAGAGGATACCGCAATGGAAATACCCTTGTACGCAGGACCGTAAAGCACAGCCTTCTTATTTCCAACCTTTTCGAGGTATGCCTTTGCGTAGAACTCGCCGAGCTTTGATATCTGCTCACCGGTCTTTATATCACCCGCATTGATGAAATATGGAATCTTTCTTCCGCTCTTTGCGGTGAAATCTCCAAACTTGAGAACGCCTGCGCCCTCAAGGAACTGTATAAATTCTCTCTTATAGCTTTCCATTTTGTCTCCATTCCGCCGCGCCTTGGCGACTGTATATTTTGCTTAGATGCCGTGGTTTTATTTTAGATATTAGTCTACGAACTCTCTGATGCAACGCTCGTAAGCCGCTACGGGATCCTCTGCCGCGGTGATAGGTCTGCCGACTACGATGTAATCAGAGCCGATCCTTTTTGCTTCGTCGCCGGTCATAACTCTCTTCTGGTCGCCCTTGTCGCCGTCTGCGAATCTTACTCCCGGGGTTACGGTTACGAAATCCTTGCCGCATCTGTCGTGCACCTTACCTGCTTCGAGGGGAGAGCATACTACGCCGTCAAGACCTGCGGTCTTTGCGTTCGATGCGTAGTGCATAACAACGTCTGCGATGGGCTCGGTTATGAGAAGGTCGCGCTTCATCGTCTCCTCATCGGTAGAGGTAAGCTGAGTAACCGCGATAAGCATAGGACGGGAACCGTCCTCTCTTGTAAGACCTTCGATTGCCGCCTGCATCATCGGGATAGTTCCGCCTGCGTGCAGGTTGGTCATATCTACGTCAAGACGGGAGAGAACTGCCATAGACTTTTTTACGGTGTTGGGGATATCGTGAAGCTTGAGGTCGAGGAATATCTTGTGTCCTCTTCTCTTTATTTCCCTTACGATCGAGGGGCCCTCTGCATAGTAGAGCTCCATTCCGATCTTTACGAAGGGCTTTCTTCCGGTGAATTTATCAAGAAATGCAAATGTTTTTTCTGCGCTGTCAAAGTCGCAGGCGATTATAACGTCGCGTCCCATATTTATATCCTCTTTTCTTCTTTATCAGTGTGCCGCGCCGATGATCTCGGAGAGGCTGTTGATGCGGTATTTTTCCATGACGCTCGGAAGCTCCTCTATGATCTTCGGGCAAACGTAGGGGTCTACAAGATTTGCCGCGCCGATCTCTACCGCGGTAGCTCCTGCCATCATAAACTCGATAACGTCCTCGGCTGTTGAGATACCGCCCATTCCTACTATCGGTATCTTAACGGCATCGTAGACCTGGTATACCATTCTTACAGCGACCGGCTTAATGGCTGGGCCGGAATATCCGCCCGTCTTGTTTGCGAGGAGCGGCGCTCTCTTTCTCAGGTCTATCCTCATTCCGAGCAGAGTGTTTATAAGGCTAACACCGTCAGCGCCAGCACACTCACAAGCCTTTGCAATCTCGGTAATATCGGTAACATTGGGAGAAAGTTTTATATAAACGGGTTTGTTTGTAACTTTTTTGACAGCTTTTGTTACCGCTTCGGCATTTTTGGCGCTTGTACCAAAAGCAAGACCGCCGCCGTGAACATTCGGGCAGGAAATATTAACCTCAAACCAGCCTATCTGCTCCTCAGAATCCAGTTTTTCACAGGTATAGGCATAATCTTCAACCGCAAAACCGCTGACATTAGCCATTACTTTCTTTTTGAAAACCTGTTTTAATTTCGGAAGTTCCTCTGAAATAACCTTATCAACACCGGGGTTTTGCAGACCTACGGAATTGAGCATTCCGCTTGCAGTCTCTGCAATTCGGGGTGTTGGATTTCCAAAACGCGGGTCTTTTGTAGTACCTTTGAAAGAGAAAGTTCCGAGCATATTTATATCATAAAGATATGCAAATTCATAACCGAAACCGAAAGTACCGCTTGCAGGGATAATTGGATTGTCAATTTCAATTCCCGACAAAGTAACCTTAGTGTTTACCATACGATTTCCTCCCTTTCAAGTACAGGACCGTCTTTGCAGATTCGCTTGTTGCCGTACTTTGTTTTGCAGGTACAACCCATACAGGCGCCGAAACCGCAGCCCATTCTTTCTTCGAAACTATACTGACCGCTTGTTTTCGCAATGCTTTCAATTGCCTTGAACATTGGCATAGGTCCGCAGGTGTAGAAATAGTCGTAATCAAGATTTTTCATAACATCGGTAACAAAACCTTTTGTGCCGTAAGTACCGTCAACCGTTGTTACATATACATCTGCGCCTAAAAGGCGGAAAACTTCTTCATAGAAAATTTCTTCTTTAGTGTTGAAACCTAAAATAACGGTAGGTTTCTTACCAAAAGCAATGAGTTCTTTGCAAAGACCGTAAAGTGGGGGGATACCGACACCGCCGCCGATAACCAAAGGCTTTTCGCAGTTAATTTCGGGGTTAAAGCCGTTGCCGAGGCCTACAAGCAGGTCGAGTTCTTCCCCTGCTTGCATTTTGCTCATTTTTTCGGTACCTTCACCGACAACTTTATAAATAAGTACGATAGTTTTCTTATCGTATTCGCATACAGAAATAGGACGGCGCAGATAAAGTCCGTCAATTTTAATATTTACGAACTGACCGGGTGACAGAAGTGCTGAGGTATCACCCTCAAGCACCATTCTGAAAACCTTGGGCGCAAGTTCGAAATTATAAAGAATTTTATAAATTCCCTGTTTCATCATAATTTTTCACCCAATTTATGCATCAATTGTGGATATAGTGATAGTTGTTTCGTCGAGAACGTCAAGAAGCACCTTAACGGTATCGAGTGAGGTGAAGAGTGTTACATTGTTTTCTGTAGCACATTTGCGGATTTCAAAACCGTCGGTCACAGGGCCTGCAGAATTGATGTCACGAGTGTTAATGATATACGCAATGTGTCCCTGACGGATAGCCTCAGGGATTTCGTCACTATCCTCACCGATTTTCTTCAAAACGTGGGTGCGGATGCCGTTAGCCTTTAAGAATGCGGCTGTACCGGCTGTTGCCTCAATATTAAAGCCAAGGTTATAGAAACGGCGAATAAGCGGCAAAGCCTCTTCCTTATCGCAGTCAGCAATAGTTGCAAGAACCGTTCCGTAATTCTGGAGTTTCATACCGCTTGCCTGCAAAGCCTTATAAAGTGCGCGGTTGAGTTTATCGTCATAACCTATTGCTTCGCCTGTGGATTTCATTTCAGGTGAGAGATAAGCATCAAGTCCGCGGATTTTATTGAATGAGAACACCGGAACTTTTACATAGAAACGGTTTTTCTCTTCGGGATAAACATCGAATATACCCTGCTCTTTAAGTGACTTGCCGAGAATTACCTCGGTTGCGATATCTGCAAGGCTGTAACCTGTAGCCTTTGAAAGGAAAGGTACAGTACGTGAAGAACGTGGGTTAACCTCGATTATAAATACATTATCGTCCTTATCAACAATGAACTGAATATTGTAAAGACCTACAATGCCGATGCCAAGACCTAATTTCTTAGCGTACTGCAGAATAATGCCCTTTACCTTATCTGAAATGCTGAATGTTGGGTAAACGCTGATACTGTCACCCGAGTGGATACCAGTACGCTCTACAAGTTCCATAATACCGGGAACAAAGACATCTCTGCCGTCACAGATAGCGTCAACCTCAACCTCTTTACCTGAGATATATTTATCAACAAGAACAGGTTTATCCTCGTCAATTTCAACTGCGGTTTTGAGGTAATGGCGCAGTTGAGCCTCGTCAGCAACTATCTGCATAGCGCGACCGCCCAAAACGAACGAAGGACGTACAAGCACAGGATAGCCGATAGCGGCAGCAGCAGCAACACCTGCCTCAATATTTGTAACAGCGCGACCCTCCGGCTGAGGAATGTTGAGAGATTTTAAAACTTTCTCAAAACTGTCGCGGTTTTCGGCTCTCTCAATAGCGTCACAGTCAGTACCGATAATCTTTACATTGCGCTTCATAAGCGGTTCTGCAAGGTTGATAGCGGTCTGACCGCCGAGAGATGCGATAACACCCTCAGGATTTTCAAAATCGATAATGTTCATAACATCCTCTGGGGTGAGAGGCTCGAAATAAAGTTTATCAGAACAGGTATAGTCAGTAGAAACGGTTTCAGGATTATTGTTTATAATAATAGCCTCGTAACCTGAATCTTTAATTGTTGTAACAGCATGAACGGTTGAATAGTCAAACTCAACACCCTGACCTATACGGATAGGACCTGCGCCCAGAACTACAATCTTCTTTCTATCGGTTAAAACAGATGCGTTTTCGCCTGTGTAAGAAGAATAGAAATAGGGGATATATGCGCCTGTATGGCAGGTGTCAACCATACGGAAAACAGGTGTGAGTTTATTTTCTTTGCGGAAGTTATAAACTGCGAGTTCGTCGCACTCCCACATTCTCGCAACATACTTGTCTGAGAATCCCATCTGTTTTGCGCCTTTAAGAATTTCAAGGTTAAAGGGATTTTCTTTGAGACTTCTTTCCATATCGATAATACGCTTTACAGCCTCAAGGAAGAAAGAGGTGATTTTTGTGATTTCGTGGATTTCTTCAACAGTAGCGCCTCTGTAAAGCAATTCGGCGATAGCGAAAAGGTTATCGTCTCTGAACTCGCCGATATATGTGCGCAGTTCATCATCGCTCATATTGTCAAACTTATTGTGATAAAGGTGGTTTACACCGATTTCAAGTGAACGTGTGCCTTTGAGGAGACTTTCCTCAAGGGTAGAGCCGATTCCCATAACCTCGCCTGTGGCTTTCATCTGAGTGCCGAGAATGTTGGAGGCGGTGGTGAATTTATCAAATGGGAAACGGGGCAACTTTGTGATTACATAGTCGAGTTTAGGCTCAAATGCCGCATTTGTGTTTGCAATTTTGATATCTTCAAGCGCCATACCTACGGCAATTTTTGCAGTAACACGGGCAATGGGATATCCGCTGGCTTTAGAAGCAAGAGCAGAAGAACGGGAAACGCGGGGATTTACTTCAATCAGATAATATTCGCTCGAATTGGGGTTAAGTGCGAACTGAACGTTACAGCCACCCTCAATTTTGAGTTCCTTAATGATTTTGATTGCGCTGTCATTAAGCATTTTCAAATCGTGGTCGTTAAGTGTCATAATAGGAGC
>JAZRUS010000039.1:0-10928 GCA_045652665.1 Eubacteriales bacterium
GACCGCCCTCATCGTATCCGACGTAGCCGGGAGGCGCTCCTATAAGACGGGAAACGCTGTATTTCTCCATATACTCCGACATATCTATTCTGACTATATTTTTTTCATCGTCAAAAAGAGATTCTGCGAGTGCCTTTGCCAGCTCTGTCTTACCGACGCCTGTCGGTCCGAGAAACATAAATGAGCCGATCGGGCGCTTCGGATCGCGTATACCGGCGCGCGAGCGAAGAATAGCATTGCAGACGACGCGAACGCCCTCGTCCTGTCCTACAACTCTCTTATGAATGATCTGTTCCATTTGCAAAAGCTTATCCCGTTCACCCTCAATAAGCTTTGACACGGGTATTCCCGTCCATCTGGCAACGATCTTTGCGATCTCCTCGTCGGTCACCGAATTGCGTAAAAGAGAGGCAACCCGTGCGACGGAATCAGCCTCTGCCGCCTCAAGCTCCGCCTTAAGTCCCGGAAGCTTTCCATACTTCAGCTCTGCCGCGCGAGTCAGGTTATATTCATTCTCTGCCTTCTCTATCTCTGCGCCAACCTTTTCAATCTCCTCACGTATTCTGCGTGTTTTATCGATGGACTCCTTTTCATTTTCCCATCTTACGCGCATCTCGGAGAGCTTCTCGCGAAGCTCCGAAAGCTCTCCCCTCAGCTTTTCAAGCCGCTCTGCAGAAAGCTTATCGGTCTCTTTTTTAAGAGCTGCCTCCTCTATCTCATGTTGCATTATTTTGCGCGAGATCTCATCCATTTCCGTAGGCATCGAATTCATCTCGGTTTTAATAAGAGCGCACGCCTCGTCAACAAGGTCGATCGCCTTATCCGGCAGAAATCTGTCACTTATATATCTGTTTGAAAGTGTTGCCGCCGCTATCAGAGAGCTGTCGTGGATCTTTACTCCGTGATATACCTCGTACCTCTCTTTAAGTCCGCGAAGTATCGCGATTGTATCCTCAACCGTGGGCTCCGGAACTAGAACGGGCTGGAATCTGCGCTCAAGCGCGGCATCCTTCTCTATATACTGTCTGTATTCGTTAAGAGTGGTCGCTCCTATACAGTGAAGCTCTCCACGCGCAAGCATCGGCTTAAGTAGATTGCCGGCGTCCATCGCGCCGTCGGTCTTTCCCGCTCCGACTATCGTGTGAAGCTCGTCTATAAAGAGGATTATACGTCCATCGCTTGCCTTTACTTCACCGAGAACCGCCTTCAGTCGCTCCTCGAATTCTCCGCGGTATTTCGCCCCCGCGATGAGCGCACCCATATCGAGGGAAAAGATCGACCTATCCTTCAGATTGTCGGGTACATCGCCGCGCACGATGCGCTGTGCAAGGCCCTCGGCTATCGCGGTCTTTCCTACTCCCGGCTCACCGATAAGACAGGGATTGTTTTTCGTTTTTCGAGACAAAATCCGTATTACGTTTCTTATCTCATCGTCCCTTCCGATAACCGGATCTAATTTATGCTCCTTCGCAAGAGCTACAAGATCCTGACCGTATTTTTCAAGAACGTTGTAGGTTGCCTCCGGATTTTCATTTGTAACTCTCATATTACCCCTCATTTTCTTTAATGCCGAGAGTACATCCCGGCGGGATATTCCGTGTTTTTTATACAGTCTCGAAAGCTTTTCATCCTTAGTATCAATAAGAGAAATCAGAAGATGCTCCACCGACAGGTATTCATCACCCATCTCAGCCATCGTTTTCTCGGCAGCGGCGAGCATTCGCTCCGCGCCTTGACCGGCATATATCCTGTCAGAATTATATCCTGAGCCGGACACGCGCGGCAATGCGCCGCAGATGCCGTCCACCGCGGATCTGAATTCCACCACATTGACACCCATAGACGACAAAAGCTCAGGCACAAGACCCGTGCCGTCCGACAAGAGAGCAAGCAAAAAATGGCACTCTTCTATCGTTGAGTTCCCATGCTCCTGCGCGTAGCTCTGTGCAAACCGAAGCGCAGAAAGGCTCTTTTCGGTAAATTTTTCAAAATTCATATTTTCGCTCCTTTCTTAGCGATGCAAAAGCTCATCTGCTTATAGTTTACTACCGAATTATGAACAAATAAAGTCCTATCGGTGTATATTGTGTAAATATTAGCACTCAATTGCAGTGAGTGCTAATCAGTTTTTTAGCAAGATCTTATTTCCTATTTTAATCTATTGACATTTTTCCTGAAATGTTGTATGATATACAAGAAATGAGAATTATTATCATTTTGGATGTATTATAATGATAAGGATAAAAAGATGACCTATAACACGGAAAAACGCTCCGCCCTTTTGAATTTTCTTGAGAACGGCGGCGCACAGGCGTATACAATAGAGGAAATATGCGCTGGTATTCTGACCGACGGACGCGGAAAGAGCACGGTATACAGACTGGTGTCAAGGCTCGTAGACGAAGGCTTGGTTCGCAGAATTTCCGATGGAAAAACAAGGCACGTGACCTATCAGTACATATATTCGGGCAGCTGTGCCGACCATATGCATCTTAAGTGCAAGGAATGCGGAAGACTTATACATCTTGATGACGTCACCTCTCATATTCTTGAGAAACGGATCATGAAATCCGAAGGCTTCGCTCTTGATGACGGCGCGCTTCTCTACGGTAGATGTGACAGATGCCTTTACAAGCGAGAGGAGGCTACCGTATGAGCTTTCTTCACGCGCATGCAGGAGAGCACACGAATATATTTGAAGCGATATGCGATGAGGTGCTTCTACACGGCATTCTTGATTCGCTCAAGGTAATTCCCTTCCTGTTCCTCACCTATCTCATTATGGAGATAATCGAGCACAAGGCATCCTCCCGCGCTCGTGCGTTTATGGAAAAGTCGGGCAAAGCGGGCCCTGCAATGGGCGGTATTCTCGGCGTCGTGCCGCAGTGCGGATTTTCCGCAGCGGCATCAAACTTCTACACGGGCAGGGTCATAACGATGGGAACGCTGATCTCAATATTCCTATCGACCTCTGACGAAATGCTGCCGATAATGATATCAGACAGAATAAATATCGGTGCGATATTTGCAATACTCGGCTACAAGTCGGCGGTCGGTATATTCGTAGGATTTTGTATAGATATCGCGATCCGCCTGATGCGCCGCCCCACCGAGCATATCAACATCGACGAGCTATGCGAAAACGACGATTGCCATTGCGAGCGCGGCGTGCTTTTTTCCGCGCTTCATCATACGCTCACCGTCGGCGGCTTCGTTTTACTCATAACACTCATTCTGAACGCTCTTATATTCTTTATAGGATCCGACAATCTACGAGAGATAATGTACGATAAGCCCTTTATAAGCCATCTTATAGCGGCAATTATCGGTCTTATCCCCAACTGCGCGGCATCCGTAGCTCTTACAGACTTCTGCCTTGAAGGCCTGATAACAGCCGGCACTATGATGTCCGGTCTGTTTTCCGGAGCGGGAGTCGGACTTATCGTGCTTTTCAGAGTAAACAAAAGATACAAAGAAAACTTGATGATCATGGCAATACTCGTAATTTCCGGAGTTATTTTCGGAATGCTTGCCGATCTGTTGAATTTTTCGTCTATAATACAGTAAAATAATTTACACCCAAACACGCAAAGGATAGATCAATGGCATCTAAATGGAAAAGGAGAGCTATAGAGCTTGTCAGCGGACTTGCCCTGACCAATAAGAAATATCCCGCCGTAATTCCCTATTTGCCCTCAAAGACCGAAATATCGGGTCTTGAGATACAGCATCTTAAGAGAACGGCGCCGGAGCGCAGAGGTGTATCCTCCGGGCGCATATGCGATATGCTCAGAGAGCTTGAAGAAAATCCGAGAGCAAATATACACAATATTATAGTAGTTAAAGACGGAGAGGTTATCTCCGAATGTTCCCGTGAGGGGTACGACGTAAATCTACGCCACCTCTCACACTCTATGTCAAAAACTCTCACGGGTATGGCGATAGGAATATTAGTCACGGAGGGAAGACTCAGACTGGACACAAGACTTACCGACCTATTCCCCGAATACAAATACAACGACCGCAGGTTTGAAAACATAACCGTACACCACCTGCTTTCCATGTCTACGGGCGTTCCCTTCTCCGAGGCAGGATCTGTAACCGAGAGCGAGTGGACGCGGGCGTTCTTTGAATCCAGACTGTCATTTGCACCCGGATCAAATTTTGCATACAACAGTATGAATTCCTATATCCTCGCGAGAACCGTCGTCAGAATCACGGGAATGTCGCTTATGAGCTTTATGAACGAGCACGTTTTCGCCCCGATGAATATAACAAACGTATTCTGGGAGGTCGGACCCGAGGGTATAGAAAAGGGAGGCTGGGGAGTTCACCTCTCTGCCGAAAGCTGGGCAAAGCTCGGCATTATGATGCTGTCGGGCGGGGTCTTCGAGGGAAAGAGAATACTGTCGTCGGAATGGATAGCAAGAAGCACCACTACACAGATTAGATCCCACGAAAGCACGGGCGACTATAATTACGGATATCACCTCTGGGTGCACCGCATGAACGGTCAGTTTTTATTTAACGGTATGCTCGGTCAGAACGTGTGGATATGCCCGTCAAACAATATCGTCGTGGTCGCAAACTGTGAAAATAACGAGCTGTTCCAAAAAAGTGCCGTACTCGAGATAATAGAAAGATATCTCGGCGGCGATATATCCCGCGATCTATACGATACGGGGGCTTTATCCCGTCTGCGTGACAAGGAAAAGCATTTCTTTGAGAAACGGAGATTCGCAGAGCCGAAAACGCCGAAACGCGGACTTACCTACAGACTCGGTCTCAGAAACAGAATGCCGTACGATGCGGCATGGTCAAAGCTAATCGGAAAATACAATTTCCCTGAGAACAATCACGGGCTTTTGCCCCTCTTTATAAGAGCGATGCAGAACAACTATACAGGCGGTATCGAATCAATAAGCTTCTCAAGAGAGGGAGAGCGACTTTTCCTCACCTCTACAGAGGGCGGCGTTGATTACAGGCTCGAGATAGGTCTATACGAGCATAGATCGACTGTATTAAGCTTCAACGGTGAGAGATATATAATCCGTGCGGTAGGCGAGGCAACGAGCGATGACGACGGACATAAGATCTACAAGATCGAGCTTGTTTTCCCGGAAATGCCAAACACAAGACGTATACGTATAAGCTTTGGCGAGGACGGGCGAATGATATTCAGAATGACCGAAATACCGAACGAGAAGATCGCGGAGCCGCTCGTGGAGAGTCTGTACGCAACGAATCCCAAATTTGCCTTTGCAGTCAAGCTGCTTGAGCGTAGGCTGGGGGACAGATTCATCAACAGAAAGCTTGAGAGGATGTTCTCTCCGACTCTTGTAGGCGCAAATACCCATTCCAAGAAATACGAGGATATTATCGAGGATGAGCGTGCCAGAGCTAGGGAGGCAGAGCGCACCACAGCGCAGATCAGCTCCTTGCTTCTCAGCGCGGCTGACGGCTTGGATGACGACTGAAATTAAAGATAGTAAAAAGGCTTTGCACTGTGCCGCAGAGAACACAGTGCAAAGCCTACTTTTTATGCGATGATCAGCAATAATAAAAAAATTCCTAGATTTTCCCCGTTATTTATAATCAAAGCTCTCATAATACTACTGCGATAGGCAGTTTTGGAAAAATCATCCCCTGTTACAGGAGGATTTTTAAAAAATACGGACAAATTTAAAAAAGAGCGCACTTATGCTTAATGCATACGCACGCTCTTTAGAATATGTAAAAATATTAGCCGAGATCGAGGCTGTTGAGCATATCGCGAAGGATCTTAGCCTCCTCGACGGTAACGGTCACACCCTTGCCGATCTTCTCGTGGTCGGGAGACCAGGTACGGATATCGTATACAGGCTCTCTGTCATTCCACTTAATAAGGTTAAGCTCTTTGTTCCAGCCGTTCTTTCCCTCGCTGACAATTCCTATTGCGCTTACCATTTCATACTTAATCTCGGGCATTTTGTCTCTCCTTAATCACCAAATAATATAATTTATTTAAAATATTTTGGTACTAAGTACATTTTAGCATATAAATATTTACTTGTCAATAACAATTGTAAATTTTTGTCGATTTTTTTAATTTTTCTATTTTTTACAAAACATATTGACAAACAATACTATGCATTGTATAATATTATGCAAGGAGGAGTATGATATGGACGCACAGATGAAAAAAGGACTGCTTGAGGTATGCGTTCTTTCCGCTATAATGAACGAGGAATCCTACGGCTACAGGATAATTTCCGAGCTTGAGCCATACATCAGAATATCGGAATCAACATTATACCCGATATTAAGAAGACTGGAGAACGGTGGAGCTGTGACAACGCGCACCGAAGAGCACAACGGCAGGCTGAGAAAATATTTCAGCATTACTGCAATCGGACGGGCGAAGATCGCTGAATTCATTGAAGATATCGAGGAATTTAAGCGCATCAGCGACTTTATTACACGCTGTGGCAAGGTATAGGTCGCGGCAGAAAGGATAATTATGAGATATACTGAATGGGAAAATAGTTTATTAATACATCTTGAAACGCTCCCGGCAGACGAGCGCAACAAGGCTGCAGAGTATTATCGGGAAATGCTCAGCGACAGATTGGATGCAGGGGTGGCAGAGGAAAATATACTTCGCGCATTCGGCGATCCGCAAATATGCGCGGCAAAGATAATTCTGGAGAGCAAAGATGCAAACTCTGCCAAAGATTACGGAAAAAACGAAATAAATGCACCAAAGAAATCCGACAGCACGGAAACAGTCGGGCTTGAGAGCATAAATAACGACAAAAAAATCAAAGAAGCTGTACCCGTGCAGAATAAAAGTGACAAAAAGTTCTGTTCAAGCCGTATTTCTGTATCCAAAATCATCGGCTGGTTCTTTATAACTACGCTTATTCTTATACCGCTCGCAGCATCTGTAATATCTGTAATTGCTGCATTTGCATCTGTGGCTATAGCCGGCGGCGCGTGTATGCTGGGTGGAGTAATAATCGTGGTTGCATCACCGATCACATTTGCTTTCGGGAGCAATCTTGCAGGCGTGCTATGCACCGCGGGTGCGGGATCTGCAGTGGCAGGAATCGGAGCGCTGGTTTTACTCTGCTTCTATACTATAACTAAATACTGCGTTATTTCCTGCTATAAGATCATCAAATACGCGACAAGGAGGCGTGCATAATAATGAAGGCTATTTACAAAAAAACAGCACTGTTTGCGCTGATATCAATACTTTTGGGCGCGCTTATATTCTTTATCGGCTTTGCTATATCGGGATTTAATATTTTCAACCTTACTAAAATAGAGCACGTAGAGAAAACGTACTCAACCGAAGCTGCACCCGTGTCACGTATTTCGGTCACCTCCGGTTCATACGACGTCACGCTTCGCTTCGAGGACGGCATCGACAAGATTAGCGCGACATACGGTGAGAAGCTCTTGCCCGACGGTGAAGTTATGAGCTGCCTTTCTGCCTCTGTCGAGGGGGGAGTTCTTAATATATCTGTAATTGACAGTAAAAAGTTCACTATATGGGACTTTAATTCATCCAAGCTGAACATCACGATTCCCTCTGATGTCAATGCAGATGTTGCCGTTAATGTCAAAAGTGCCGACATAAATGTTATTGGAAACGCAATTTTAAAGAGCCTAGACATCGAGGTGTCAAGCGGTGACGTCGATACAACGGCGGCACTCATCAGCGTGAACGGAGCAATTTCCGTCGATGGCGACACGGGTGACGTGGAGCTTGGCGAGATAACAGCAGCGTCTCTCGAAATTGAAACGGATACAGGCGACGTAAAGCTTAACAAGATAACAACAGGAGTTTTAAATATAGAATGCGACACGGGCGACGTAGAGCTTGGCAAAATAACAGCAGAGTCGATCAGAATTGAAACTGATACAGGCGACGTTGAGTGCGACGGGGGCGTGATAGAGGCATCATCCATTACTGTTACAACCGATACCGGTGACGTAGAGCTAACGCTCTCAGGCTCTGAGCTTGACTACACTGTAAAAGCATATACCGCCACGGGTTCTTCTAACGTTTCCGATCGCATCGGCGGTGAGAAAACACTGACCGTAAGATTAAGCACCGGAGATATCAGAATAAAATTTGAGGGCTGATAAATCTTAAAATTAACAACCCCCTTACAGGAAGCGAAAGGCATCTGCCATCCGTACTTCAGTAAGGGGTTTTTGCGTATTTCGGAATTATTTTACGTGCATTGCAATTATATTATACTTGTCGTAGTCATCGGTCAGGGCAATCGAATAGCGCTCTGCCTTTTTAAGTTTGATCTCAGAACCACCGTCAACAAGAAAATAGACGTCGCGACCTTCCATATATATAAGCTATTTGTTGCTTACTGTCAGGCTTTCTGCCAAGGTAGGGATCAAACCACAGCGGCACTTAATTAGCATCACACATTTAATCCTTTTTTATAAACTTGCATTTTGGGTAACCTGAACATCCCCAAAACTCACCATGCTTTCCGGCTCGATGAACCAACTTTCTGCCACACCTTGGACAAATGCCGTGTTTAAGATTCCATTGTTGCACTCCGATATTTTCAACGTGCTCTTTAGTGGATATTTCTATTCTGCTTGCTAATAACAAATTATAGGCCAGTTCCATTTGTTCGGCAGTTAAAACAGATGCACCTAAGCGCAAAGTTCTTTTAAGCGCAAAAAGCGGAATAACATTATTTGCGTCAATATGATATGTATTGTTTTGAACGAACACAATCAACGAATGAACAGGCAAATCCCCTATAATCTTCCTTACATTATAAACATGCGTAGCATTTTGCTTAAGCGGATTATACAACTTATTCTTAGCGTTTCCATATGCTAAAACCTGTGTCCATTCACGCTGGTTTTCAGACCCATATATTCTACCTGAATAGTTTTTGGTTTCAATCACAAATACTCCCCTCGGATTTATAACAACATGGTCTATTTGGGAAGTAGCTTCATTATTGGAAACAATCAAGTTGTTAATAACGTATTGTTTATTTTTTACCGATTTCCCAATTGCCCGTTTAACCTTATTTTCTCCATACTTGCCACGAGTTTCCGGTCTTTTTAAATATAGGGAAACAATTATGATTAGTGTAACAATTATGATTAAAATGAGCGGAATTAATATAAGAAGAATCATCATTTCCCCCTCAAACTTTTGTCGAGTTCCGGATTTTGTTGAGTTTATTGTATCACACTTGTATTAATCTGTCAATATTTGGCAGTTGTTTCGTAACTACCAAGTATGGAAGAATTTATACCACTTGGCACCGTGGCGTGTGCTTGTCCCCCTACAAGTCGGCTCGCTGCAAAAAAAGAAAAAGCAAGGCGTCACCCTTGCTTCATTTTTTCTTCTATTGTGATACAGGATGCGGTCAGCATTAGTTTGATCCTGCCACAGAGATTGCGGTAATCAAACCGTAATATTTAATCACGGCAAAGCCGTGTATATCATCAAAACGAAGTTTTGTATATCACCAACACGCAAGTGTTGTATATCATCAAGTCGCATGGAATACACGCTGAAGCGTGATGATATACACCGCAATTCGCACGGCGATGATATACCAAGTCTGCGACTTGGATAAGGAAAAAGCTCATCCTGTTCGGATGAGGTTTTTTCTGGTGGAGCATGCTTTGCGAAAATCAAACAATTTTAGCTTAGAGCTATGATGCTCGCTGTCCTTGTAGATCTTACGCCCTTCGAGAGATTAGTCTCTCCACTTGATGTAGTCGTCGTATTCCTCTTGGCTGTGAAATCTGGGTTCGTCGTGATAGGGATTGAGGTCCGTATCGGGCTTCGGCACGATGTTCACGTGTCCCCGATTCACCCGCCCAGAATTGCTGTAATCGGTATAGTCGTAATCTCCCAAGCGAAATTTACCCGCCGTGATGGGAAACGGCACATACTTAGCGCAATCAAAATGGACGGCGTAATATCCAACCACGCAGCCATCGGATACCACAAAGTTCTCCGCATCTAGAGATTCATATAATGTATGCCCCTCGTAATCATCAGAATTCGGTCCCTCTTGATGAAGATCTCTTGCCTGCCACACCGAGCAAAGCTTCAAGGTCTCCTGTTCCAGCTCTGCGGTAACCTCAGCCTTCGGTGTTGTGCCAGCGTGAAAGGTTTGCCCCTTCTCCAAAACGTAGCATTTCATTTGCGCTTTTCCTTTCTAAAACAGATTCAAACTTCCGTAGCTTTATGATACCACAGACAGTTCGTTTTGTCAACATGCAAGGCTTTGTCACAACACGTTTGGTTATCTGGGGACTCGAACCCAGGACCCGTCGGATATATTCCTTGCGAGCTTGCCGCCTTCGTCTCGAACCGGTTGTCTTCGCATCAAATCCGTGAAGACGCATAAATCAAAAAGGGGCTGTCTCATTAAGATAGCCCCAACGAAAAGAGGCAGCCGCGAGGGCTGCCTCTCATTTTCAGTTTTTTCATCTAGAATTTTGACGACAAGCGTCAATATTCCTCGCCTTGCCGCTTACAAGCAAGCTTGACGCGCTCTGCGGCGGGAATGCGAACCTATTTCCTTGGCTATGCCTGCGGAAACTAGGTTTTTGCAGGCTAGATGGTCCACCAAGCAAAACAAAAACCCCGACTTTCGCGGGGCCGTTTTGCTTGGTGAACCATCTAGGACTCGAACCTAGGACCGACCGGTTATGAGCCGGTAGCTCTAACCAACTGAGCTAATGGTCCGTTTGACTAACAGTAGTATTATAGCACACACACTCGCTTTTGTCAAGGGTGTAGGTGAAAAATATTGAAATTTTATTTTCGACAGAATAAGCGAAATAACTGCTGCTACTCAACGGTTGAAAACTTTAATGTTCAACGGAGATATTGGTCCCTTAACTAAAACTTCGGGAGAAAACAACTGACCTTC
>JAZRUS010000040.1:0-47589 GCA_045652665.1 Eubacteriales bacterium
GTCCTTGACCTGTATAACTCTGGCAAATGCCTCGGCACCTGCGACGTTAAGCAAATTTTCAAGCTCATTTAGGCTACGCTCGCACTCCTCGACCTCAGAGCCGGACGAGGCGATAGTAACCAAAATAGCCTTTCCAACCACATTTTCAGACATAATATACCTCCGCTCGACATTAAAATGATAGAAAAAGTGCGCCGACGACCAATTACGGACAGTTCGGCACACTTTTCTTGCGGTAATTACTTACCAACCTTAGCAAGACGCTTCTTGAACTTGTCAACACGTCCGCCTGCATCTACAAACTTCTGCTTACCTGTATAGAAAGGATGGCACTTGGAGCAGATTTCAACGTTCATATCACCCTTAACGGAGTGGGTCTTAACGGTCTCGCCGCAAGCGCATCTAATGGTAGCTTCCTTGTATTCGGGATGTATTCCTGCCTTCATTTTAACACCTCTTTACATAATGATTCATTTTATTGCATTTTATTATATCATATTATTTTTTATTTTGCAATACTTTTTTCAAATTTTCATATTTTTTCTTCAATCTTTTTTCTCAATTCGAGCATTATCTTCTTTTCAAGACGTGATATATAGCTTTGGGAGATACCTAAAGCGTCTGCTACTTCCTTTTGCGTGAGCTCTCTTTCGTTATTAAGTCCGTATCGCATTTCAATTATAATACGTTCTCTGCTATTTAAATTTTTAACCGCTTCTCTTATCATCCGCCGTTCCTCATCATCCTCCATTCGCTTTGATATGCTGTCTGATTCACTTCCGAGAATATCCGACAGGAGAAGCTCGTTTCCGTCCCAATCGGTACTCAAAGGTTCGTCAATAGATACCTCTCGCTTATGTACTGCGCTTTTTCGGATGAACATAAGAATTTCATTTTCAATACATCTTGAAGCATACGTAGCAAGCTTAATATTTTTATCGGTGTTAAAGGTTGTTATTGCTTTGATAAGGCCTACCGTTCCGATAGAAACCAGTTCCTCAATTCCCGCACCCGTATTTTCAAATCGCTTTGCTATATATACGACAAGGCGCAAATTATGCTCGATCAAAGCATCTCTGGCATATCGCTCGTCTATATGCGCTATCATTTTTTCTTCTATATCAGGCTCAAGCGGCGGAGGAAGCGTATCACTGCCGTTTACATAGTATATTTCCCTTGGACTGAATATGCTTTTTATTGCCCTGTATATTTTTTTAAAGAAATTAACAATCATGTAATTACGTCCTCCAACGACGAAAGCGGTATTAATGCAGAAAAACCGCCGTATTCATTATCATTATTATCAAATGCCAAAACGAGATCTATCCTTTCCTTATAACCATCTCTTACTACGTATACCTTATCCGGCTTTATTCCGAAAAGAATCTTGTTCGTTCCGCCAAATGATACGGGTATTACCCTGATCCTTTTTCTCACCCCCACATCAAGTTTTAACGGATCGTTGATTTCAAATCCTAAAATTTTCTTTTCCATTCCATGTGCTACCAGCATAACGGGAGTTTTATCAAACGGATCAACTGCAAGATTACCGGAATCAACGAATGCCTCAATCTCTATTCTATTATTTATAACCTCAATTTCCAGTCTGACGCTTCTCTCGCTTTTTACGTTTCCGAAAAATGAAATAATTATCTTAAGAACGCCTATAGAAAGCAAAACTATGAGCGATAGTATCAATAGATTTCTATTTTCGCTGCCGGCATCAACTTGGCCTAGCTCAACGAACTCAGAGAGCATACAGTAACTGCAATATACTAATCCGCCTATTATAAGCTCAAATATAAGAAAGGAAACCGCATATCTAAGCCTTCTGTATATTCCCACCCCTTTTGCGACTATAACAACCACGAAAATAAGTATAAAAATTGATAAAGGTATCATTAGCCACCTGCTGTCAATAAGCAGAATACCGATAACAGCATATATTGCTCCGACAGAACCGGCGATGATCAGTCTTAATACAGTCGTATGTATTTTAGACAAACGAGCGGAAAAGTACAGCGCCAATACGTCAACGGTGAAATTGATTAAAAAATATACGTCAATATACAATGTTCTCATATTCAGCTCCCGCTAACTTATTAACTACATCAATTTTATCACATAAAGTATGCATAAAATGTCAAAAAAGGTACACAAAGTAAAAAGTTAAGGTTCTGTGATCTTACTCACAAAACCTTAACTTTTTAAGAAATATTTAATTCAATAAAACTCAAATTTTCTCAATGATGTCTGCGGCTCTCTCCATATATTCTCCCTCAAACAGCTCGATCACACCCTTATCGCAAAGAGATGCAAGCTCGGGATCTATTGGAAGCTTTGCCAAGACCTTTGTGCCGTAGGTTTCGGCAAGAGCGTCGATCTTGCTTTCTCCGTATGGACGAATAACCTTACCGCAATCGGGACATAGAATATAACTGTAATTTTCAACCAATCCGATAATCTTAACGTCCATAAGCTTAGCCATATTAACAGCCTTCTCAACTATCATGGAAACGAGATCCTGAGGACTCGTTACTATAACGATTCCATCAAGCGGAAGACTTTGGAATACGGTAAGCGGAACGTCTCCGGTTCCGGGAGGCATATCTACGAACATATAATCAACATCATTCCATACTACGCCGCTCCAGAATTGCTTAACAGTTCCGGCAACGACAGGACCGCGCCATACAACGGGTTTAGTTTCGTCTTCAACAAGAAGATTTACGCTCATAACCTCAATCCCCGTTTTTGTCGCGGGAGGAAACATACCGAGCTCACATCCGGTTACACATCCGGTTTTTAAACCAAAAGCCTTTGGGATAGAGGGTCCCGTTATATCAGCATCGAGTATAGCAGTCTTAAAGCCACGCCTATTCATGGTTACAGCAAGCATTGAGGTTACAAGCGACTTTCCTACTCCACCCTTTCCGCTTACAACACCAATAACCTTTTTAACCGAGCTTGCAGCGTTCTGCGGCTCTATCAGTGATTCCTTTGAGCATTTTTGTGAGCAATTAGCACAATCATGCGAGCATTCTGCCATTTTAATTTCTCCTTAATTTTAAATTGCCTGAATATTGATTTCTCCATTCGAAACAGAAAGATGCATTCCAATAAGATCCTTGCCGTAATTATCAATAACTATGTTAGCGATCTTATCCTCTACGTTACGCTCAACGAAGCGCCGCATATTTCTTGCACCAAATTTTTCCGAATACGATCTATCTGCAATATACGAAAGCACATCTCTGTCGTAGGTCAGCCGAGTTCCCTTTTCTTCAAGGAAATCACGAAGCCTATTAATCATAAGCTCAGCAATTTTTGAAAAATCATCTTTACCAAGATGTCTAAACGTAATTATCTCATCAATTCTATTTATAAATTCCGGTCTGAGGAATGCAAACAGAGCCTTTTCTGTCTTTTCCTTAGAGCGCTCCTCTTTACTTTCGGAGAAGCCGGAGATGGACGTTGAAACCTCACTGCCGGCATTCGTAGTCATTATGATTATAGCATTTTCAAAATTGACCTGTCTACCCTGCGCATCGGTAATTCTACCGTCATCAAGTATCTGTAACAGAATATTAAGCACGTCCGGGTGTGCCTTTTCTATTTCATCGAACAGAATTACCGCGTGAGGTCTCCGGCGAATCTTCTCTGTAAGCTGACCTGCCTCATCATAGCCAGCGTAACCGTGAGGGGCGCCGATTATTCTTGAGACTGAATGCTTTTCCATAAATTCGGACATATCGAGGCGAATGAGAGATTCAGGCTGCTTAAACAGCTCGTCGGCAAGGACCTTGACAAGTTCGGTTTTTCCAACTCCGGTCGGACCTGCAAAGATCATTGAGACGGGATTCCTTCTGTATGAAATTCCTGCTCTCTTTCTCCTGACTGCTCTTACAACGGCGGAAACAGCCTCGTCCTGACCGATGATCTTCGAAGCTATGCGCTCGTAAAGACCGTTGAGCTCACCGATATCGCCTGCACTTATATCAGCAGCAGGAACACCGGTCCAAACCTCTATTACCTTGGCAATATCATTGATACCTACGGAAATACGGTCGGTAATTGCAGACAGCTCTTCCTGCTTCTTTTCAAGATTAAGCTTTTCCACCTTAATATCGGCAATCGCTTTATAATTTTCTTCCGTTTGTTCCTCGGGCTTCTCAAGCCTAGTTTCAAGAGCCGTTAATGAAACCTGAAGCTCCGCAAGCTTTTTTTCATTTTTACGCTTCTCGTTTAATTCCGGCGAGGAAAGCGCAACTCTCGAAGCTGCCTCATCGATAATATCAATAGCTTTATCGGGAAGAAATCTATCAGTGATATATCTCTCCGAGAGGATTACGGCAGACCGAGCAACGTCATCCGATATTTTGACGCAGTGGAAGCCTTCGTAATACTTTTTAATTCCCCTTATGACGTCAACCGTCTCATCTATCGACGGCTCGTTGACGGTAACCGGTTGGAATCTTCGTTCAAGAGCGCTGTCCTTTTCAATATATTTGCGATACTCTTTGAGTGTGGTCGCGCCTATTACCTGTATTTCGCCTCTGGAAAGAGCAGGCTTAAGAATATTCGCGGCACTCATACTTCCCTCTGAATCTCCGGCACCAACGATCGTGTGCACTTCATCTATCATAAGGATAATGTTGCCTGCCGCCTTAACCTCCTTGATAAGACCAAGAATCCTTGACTCAAACTGTCCGCGGAACTGAGTACCTGCAACAAGTGCCGTAAGATCAAGAAGCCATATTTCAGCCTCCCTGAGCTTTTCCGGAACAGCACCGTCAACTATACGCTGAGCAAGAGCCTCGGCAATCGCAGTCTTACCGACACCGGGCTCGCCAATAAGACAGGGATTGTTTTTCTGTCTTCTGCAAAGTATCTGAATTACACGCTCAAGTTCACGGTCTCTGCCGACTATCCTATCGGTTTTACCGTTCCTTGCCTTTTCGGTTAGATCCGTGCAATATGCCGTGAGGATTTTCCTTGAATCGTTTTTTATGCTTTCCCTACGGTTTGTATCCTTTTCGGGGTGCTTGGGTGCCTGTCCAACCGATAGTCCAAGTCCTGAGAAAAGCTTTTGGAAGTCTATCGCGGGAGCACCGCCGTCAACCGCATTTTCATCTTGAGCTTCCAGTGCTGTTTCGGCAGTTCCGAAAAGTTCGCTCATCTCACCTGCCATATTTTCGATATCCTCATCGGACATACCCATTCTTTTAAGCATATCGTCAACCGGCTTAATACCAAGCTGCTTAGCGCAAACGAGGCAAAGTCCCTCGTTTATTTTATTATTATTTTCCAAGCGAGTTATAAAAACGACTGCTTGCCGCTTTTTACATCTCGCACACTTCTGGAATTCCATTAAAAATTATTTTACCTTTCTGTGCGAAGTGATCCATTCGGATCTGCCTCCACTTGATCAGAAGCTCAAAAGCAGATCAAGAGGAGAAATTGATTTTAGGAGATTGTAGAAGAATCCGCCGGTGAAGCCCTGCGCCCATTCTCCGTCTGCAATTGCGGGTATGCTGACAAGATATCCGAACAGCATTACAGCAACCCATGCAATTAAGAAAGAAAAAGCAGTTCCGAAGAATACACCGAGGATCTTATTAAAAAGACCTATGATGCCGTTATCAAATATGCTGTTAAGAATAAGGATAACGACGTTAAGCAGAAGCTTAGAAAGAATGTAGATAAGGAAGAACGAAATAATTACAGCAAAAAGATGAATAGCGGGTGCCGCAAGAGATTCCGTTATAGCGGCAATTATGTTTTCACCTGAAAAGCCGTTTACGTCAACGCCAACGAGTCCTGCAGCAAGCTTAAGAAGAGTCGGTAGCTTTTCATTTACTGTATCAGGAGTAATATCACCGCATTTTTCGGTAAGATATTCGGATATCTGATTGGTGAGAGGTGCCTCGATCAACGGCTGTATTATGCCCGATGCAACAACGTCGCAAAGAGAGAATGCAAGAAGAAGCGCGGCGAACCATCTGACCGGGCGTGTTATAGTGAGGAAAAAACCGCGCTTATAACCGATGAATGCACCGATAAGTATTGTTAAAACGATAATAATGTCAACTAAGACGTTTGTAAACATTATGTGATCCTCCTAAATGTTTCACTACAATAATTATACACAAAATATATTGGACTGTCAATAAGATTTGATTATTTGCATACGACATTTTCATCGCCAAAAGCGGATAATATCTGTGACAGAACAGAGCCGCTTGCAGTGACCGTTACGTTTTTCAAAACGGAATATTTCCCGGTTGACGAATCGAAAATAACGATCTCAGTCTCGCCGGGATTCATCATGGCAATACGTCGAATCCTGCCTATACGCGAATCGTAAAGATTAGGAGTCTTAATAAAGATCTTTTTTACGCCTCTGATCGCGCTATGCTCCATTTCCGTATCGCAGGTAAGCGGCGTAAGCGAAGAAAGAAGAATTTTTGCAGCCTCTCCCTCCTCCACCGATATCGTTCCGTCAATAAGTACGGCATTTTCAACGTAAAGCTCCTCGGAGCATTTCTGATATTGTTTTGCAAAAACCAAAACCTCTATCTCTCCAAGTCTGTCTTCAAGAGTAATGAAAGCCATTGTTCCGCCGTTTTTTACGGTTTTCGTCTTTTTTGCTGTTATTATACCGGCGACTCTAACTGATTTGCGGTCTGAATATTTTTTTTCTGACTGTATATTTTCCTCGTCAGTATCCGCTATTATCTCCGATATCTTATCAATTTCAAGGGACGAAATGTGCTTAGAGTAGTTATCTATCATATGACCGGAGAAGTACATCCCCGAGCTTTCCTTTTCAAGCAGCAGAAGCTCCTTCAGAGGATACTCTGCCATCTTGGGATAATCGTATCCATCGGTTGAAATCTGAGACGCAGAGGAAAACATATCAAGCTGTCCCGAAATATTGTTTCTGTTTTTTTCATGCTCGGATTCAAGTATATTCTCATAGCAGGAAAGCAAAGAGCTTCTTGTTACTCCTATCGAATCAAAGGCGCCGCATTTAATTAAATATTCAAGCGTTCTGCGATTTAAATCCGTGGCAGAAAGTCTGCGAACAAACTCATCAAAGGATTTATATTTGCCTTTGCTTCTCTCGGAAATTATAGATGAAGCAAGCTGTCTGCCTACGTTTCTGATTGCAAGAAGTCCGTATCTAATATCCCCGTTTGACACGGCAAAATCTGCACGGCTAAGGTTAATATCAGGCGGCAAAACACTTACGCCATGCTTTTGAGCGTCGGCAATGTATTCCTTAAGCTTTTGGGTGCTGTCGAGAACGCTTGTGAGAAGCGCTGAGAAATATTCAGCCGGATAATGAGCCTTAAGATACGCAGTTCTGTATGAAAGAATGCCGTACGCTGTAGCGTGGCTCTTATTAAATGCATATTCGGCAAATCCGAGCATCTCATTAAATATATCCTCCGCATCCTTATGCGATACACCTCGTTCTTCACATCCTTTAATAAATCCGTCACGCTCCGCCTGCATCACATCGGCTTTTTTCTTTGACATTGCGCGTCTCACAAGGTCTGCGCGAGCAAAGGAATACCCTGCTAAAAGGCGGCATATCTGCATTACCTGCTCCTGATATACGATGCATCCGTAGGTCACGTCCAGAATTTCTTTAAGCTGTGGGATCTTATACTCTACCTGTTCTCTGCCATGCTTTCTGGCAATGAATTTATCGATCGATCCCATTGGACCCGGACGGTACAAAGCAATACAGGCAATAATATCCTCAAGTGTCGACGGGAGCAAACGACACAATACCTGCTTCATTCCACCGGATTCAAGCTGGAACACACCGTCGGTCTTTCCGTCGCAAAGAAGCTTAAAGGTTATTTCATCGTCTAACGGGATTGACGAAATATCAAATTCCGGTATTCTCTCCTTGACCGCGCACTCTGCATCGTGAATGACGGTCAGATACCTTAAGCCCAAAAAGTCAAATTTAACAAGTCCAAGGCTGGCATCCGTGTTCATATCAAACTGTGTCACGACTCCTGTGCCGCTATATGAGAGCGGTACGTATTCGTAAGTCGGTCGCTCGGTTATTACAACGCCCGCCGCGTGAGTTGATGCATGGCGCGGCATTCCCTCAAGACTGCGACTGACGTTCAGAAGCTTCTTAACCTCCTCATCCGACTCGTAAACAGCCTTGAGCTCCTTAGTGTTCATAGCGCTGGCAATATCTATGTTTGCTTCACGCGGAATCATCTTAGCGATAGTATCTACTTTGTTGTACGGCATACCCAAAGCTCGTCCGACATCTCTTACTGCGGCACGCGCGGCAAGAGTACCGAACGTTACGATCTGTGCAACCTTATCCTCCCCATATCGCTCCTTGACGTATTCAATCACTTCCTCGCGCCTGTTATAGCAAAAATCAATATCAAAATCAGGCATAGAAACGCGTTCAGGATTCAAAAAACGCTCAAAAAGCAGGTCGAAAGCCATTGGATCAACATCAGTAATGCCAACACAAAATGCAACGAGACTTCCTGCGCCGGAGCCTCTGCCGGGACCAACGGGAATTCCTTTTCGTTTTGCGTAAGCAACAAAATCACTTACGATAAGAAAATAAGCGTTGAATCCCATCTTATCAATAACGGAAAGCTCGTATTCCATTCTCGAAATATATTCATCATAGGTATGCTTTGAAAAATTAAAACGAGAAGAAGCTTTCAGCCTATCGAACCCGCAATAGGCGTCCAGTCTCAGCTTTTCCGCGTGAGATAAGCCACCGTCCGGCTTAAAGTCCGGAAGATGAAGCTTGTCAAATTCAAAATCAAAATTACATTTCTCTGAAATCTTTACAGTATTTTCAATTGCCCCCTTATACGGTGCAAATAACCGCTTCATCTGATCGGTAGACTTAAAATAAAACTCATCCGTTTCAAATCCAAACGGCTTACCGTCTGTTATCACGTTGTTGGTCTGAATACACATCAGTATTGACTGCGTATCCGAATCCGCACGATTAATATAGTGAACGTCATTAGTAGCGACCATAGGGATGTTATATTTTTCGCTTATAAGCCTTATTCCATACGCTATTTTACGTTCATCATCAAGATCGTGGTTTTGAATCTCAAGATAAAAATCGTCTCCAAAGAGCGTTTTATACTCAAGTGCAGCTTTTTCAGCCTCGTCCATATTTCCGGCTAAAATATATTGCGGTATTTTTCCGGCAACGCATCCGGAGAGCGCAATCAATCCCTCGTGGTGCTCCCGAAGAAGATCCATATCGATTCTCGGTCGAGTATAGAATCCGTCAATAAAGCTCATAGAAACCATATAACACAGATTCTTATATCCAATACTGTTTTTGCACAAGAGAACAAGGTGATTTCCCGAGGAATCCTGCTTTCCTTCTTTCAGCAGTCGGCTTCTTGATGCAACGTAAACCTCACAGCCAATGATCGGCTTTACACCTTTTTTCTTTAACTGATTGTAAAACTCCACGGCACCGTACATAACACCGTGATCTGTTATTGCAACGGCATCCTGTCCTTCTGCAATTGCCTTATCTGCTATTTCGGAGATCTTTGCGGCGCCGTCCAGCAGACTGTATTGTGTATGCAAATGAAGATGTACAAATTCTCCCATAGCATTCCTTTCTTTATTCTTCGCTGTTGCCGACAAGTCGCTCGGATAGCTCAACGATTTTATTCAGTCGGTGAGAAAGACCGGGCTTTGATATCGGCGGTGTAAATTCGGCCGCAAGACGGGCAAGTGAATAATCCTGAAACTGAAGTCTGAGTCTTGCGGTTTTTTCAAGATCCTCGGGCAAGCTTGAAAGAAGATTTGCCCTATCAAGCGCTTCAATAGCGTTAATTACTTTTCCTGCCGCAGAAACCGTTTTAATGATATTGTTCATTTCACAGTTACGTATTCTGTTAGCTGCATTTTTAAATTCTGATTCAATCTTTGCGTTCATAAGCGTAAATGCAGTTGAGTTCATCCCTGCCGCAGCGAAAAAGTCCTCAATAATACTGCTGTTTCCGGTATAAATTATGTGCTCCCCACGCCTCTCGGTTTCAGAAAAGTTCAAGCCGAGATTGGAAAGAAATGCAGCAAGAAGGTGATGAGAATTGGTTGGGGCAAGCTCAAACCTATACCTTTTTGTAGGATCGGTAATTCTTGCACAGGCTAGAATAACTCCGCGAAGAAATGCTGACTCACACGATTGACAGCGCGGTACGAAAAAAGAATCCCCCTTATCCGCCAAAGCGGAAAAAGAACGCTCTGCAGCAGGCGAATGAAATCTGTATATTCTGGCTCTACCGCCGTTTGGAGATACCGAGATATCAGCATCTTTGCCAAAGCAATCCTTAATTAAAGACGTTATAAATTCCGAGGGGACGTCCGGTGAAATGGAAATTTCAACGTCCGCCATAACACATTTTCCTTTTGTAAGGAGAATTGCATCAAGCATTGCCCTTTTGCAGCACGGATTTTTATACGGCTGAGAGATGATTTGTTCTTTTATTTCGTTTAAAAAAGTCATCTGCCCCCCTACATATATTCGATTTCCTCTTTGGCATATAAGCCGTATTTAAGGTAGATCTGATCTTTTAAAAAATCAATTAACTTCTTGACGTCAGCCGAGGTTGCCCCCCCTGCATTCACGATAAATCCGGCGTGCTTTTCCGAAACCTTTGCCCCCCCGATTTTATAGCCCTTTAGGCCAAGATCGTCAATGAGCTTTGAAATTGGAATCCCATCGCAACGCAAAAACACACTTCCGAGACTCGGTTCTCCGTAAGGCTGTGAATAACGTCTTTTTTCGATAATAAATTTGATCCTTCTCCTGATTTCTTCCGTAGCCGCGTATTTAAAGCGAAATGTTGCTGACAGAAGAATATAGCGCCTATCCTTCAGGATGGAATGACGGTAAGCAAAATTCAGATCTTCACTTCCAAGCTGTACCGTTTCTAATCTAGAAGAATCAAATACCTCAGCAGATTCAACAATGCTGCCTATGCTTTTGCCGTATGCGCCGGCATTACCGTAAATCATTCCGCCAACGCTTCCGGGGATCCCGTAAAGTTCCTCAGCGCCGCCAAGAGAAATACGGGCAAGCTTAGATATCAAGCCGGAAAAGACTACACCGGCCTCGGCAACACAAAGCTTTTCTGCCACGAAATATCTATCGAGTTTTGATGTTAATAATAATACGCGGCTGTATCTTTCATCCCTCGGCAAAAGATTTGTCATATTTCCGACTACACAATATTCAATGCCGTTACATTGCATATACGATAGCACCGACTTCATCTTTTCACTACTGTCAGGAAGAAGTGCAATATCTGCTATTCCCCCAATTTTGATTGACGAATTCTTAGATATATCAAAGAATTCACGATATTCGACGTCCTGCTTTTTCAGAAATTCGATAAAGCAATTCGTCATTTGATCTCCGTACTAAACGTAGTCTTTTTTCTCGTCAAGCATGTCAAGCGCCGCACGGCGCTGTGCATCTGTGATATCTATACCGCCAAGTATTCTTGAAAGCTCTGCAATACGCCCTTCTCTGTCAAGGAGGGAAATACCGGTTTCCGTTGTGTTTCCAACAATTGCCTTGCTGATGAGAAAATGAGCATCTGCGAGTGAGGCTATCTGCGCACTGTGTGTAACAGCAAGCAATTGTACATTATTAGAGAGGGAAAGCATCTTTATACCGATTTTTCTAGCCGTCTTACCGGATACACCGGCATCTATCTCATCAAAAATAACTGTTGACGTGCCGTCTTTATCTGCAATCACGCCCTTCAAGGCGAGCATAACGCGAGCCAGCTCACCGCCGGAGGCAACCTTTGAAAGCGGTTGAGGCTCTGCCCCTTTGTTCGCGCTTATGTAAAACTCAATGTTATCGCTGCCATCGGCGTACAGAAGTTTTTGACCGCCCTTAAACTCCTCCTTCACAGACGTATAGAAAACAACCTTTGGCATATCTAGAAATTCAAGAGTTGCTTTAACCTCGGTCTCAATCTTCTCAGAGGCTTTCAAACGCTTTGCATGAAGAAGCTCCGCGAGCTTTAGCGCATCCGTATAGGCATCGTTTTCCTTCTTCTTAAGCTCCTTAAGATATGCATCTGAATTTTCAAGTTTATCAAGCTCTCCTGCGGCATTATTACGGAAGTTAAGAATATCTTTAATTGTCAGACCGTATTTTCTTTTAAGCTTTGAAATCTTATCAAGGCGCGATTCTATTTCGTTAAGGGCATCATCGGGGGCGTCCTCCATATCCGATATCTGTGAATAAACCTCTTCGGCAATATCTTCGACCTGATATAAAAATTCACGCAAGGATTCGGAAAAGCCGGAAAATTCAGGTATAACATCGGAGAGCTGATTGAGAGCTGTCGCGCTTTTGTCAAGCAAGAACGATACGCTGCCCTTTTCGCTTCCCTTAAGTGCCTTGAAAACGAAGCCTGCATTTTTGGTTATTTTCTCGCTGTTTTTGATCTTTAGCTTTCTTTCAACGAGATCCTCTTCTTCGCCGTCATACAGCTCATATGAATCGATATCGGATATCTGATATGCAAGTATCTCAGAAAGCCGCTCACGCTCGTGCTCTTTTTCAAGTATTGCCTTTTTTTCAGATCTGATACCTTCAAGCTTGTCAAACAGCTCACGGTATTCCGCCAACAGCTCTGCATTTCCTGCATACGTATCTATAAGTTCAAGCTGTTTTTTCTGTTCTAATAGCGCGGCGGTATCTCCTTGTCCGTGTATAGATATAAGAGACGGTGCAATTCCCTTAAGAAGCGCAAGAGTAACCGTCCTTCCATTAATCTTAATCACAGATCTGCCATCTAAGCTGACTGTCCTCTGTATAAGTATATTCCCTTCCTCGTCAACGGAGACCCCATTCTCGGTAAGTGCCGAGATCGATGAGGCTGACAATCCGCAAAATACACCGCTTATCATAGCAGATCTTTCACCGGAACGGATAAGCTCTTTCTCTGCCTTTGAGCCAAGCAACAAACCGATACCGTCTAAAATTACAGATTTTCCGGCCCCGGTCTCACCGGTAAGGACTGTAAATCCATTACTGAGATCAATATCTATTGATTTTATTACCGCTAAATTCTCTATGTGCAGTGAAAGCAACATTTTACTTTACTCCAAATACTTTTTTGAGCTTTTCTTCGACAGCGAGTGCCGTATTATCATCTTTAATAACTAGTAGTACCGTGTCATCACCTGCCACTGACCCAACGATGTGCGGTTGCTCAAGCGTATCTACGCATACACAAAGCGCATTTGCCATGCCGGGAAAGGTTTTTATGACCACTATATTTCTCGCCGCTTCAATGCTAATAACTGCATCTGTAAGCGCAGAATTCAAAACAGGGGTGTTGTTTTCACGCTTTACACCGGGAACAATATATTTATAAGATCCCTTTCCTGTCATACCTTTAACGAGCTTCAGCTCGCGGATATCTCTGGAAACAGTCGTTTGTGTTACGGTTATGCCTGCCTCAAAAAGTTTTTTTATGAGAGTTTCCTGAGTATCTATATCATATTCTTCGATCAGCTCAAGAATTTTTTTCTGTCTTGCGTTTTTCATTTAATATCCTCCAGGATTCTCATTTTTTTAAACAGGGTTGAAAACATATTGCTCTCACAGAACGTAAGAACCTTAAGCTTCTTTTCTGCCATCTTAACAGTGCATTCATCTGTGTTTGAAAGACTTGTAAAGTATCTTCCGTCGATGCTTATATTCAGAACGGTATTACTTGTATTTTTAAGCTTAATATTTTCGTTAGCTTTGAAAATTATAGACCTATTAAAGAAGGAGTGCGGACAGATCGGAGTCGCAACGATCGAATCTATATCGTGCGATACAATGGGACCGCCGGCTGAAAGCGAATATGCCGTTGATCCTGCGGGGGTGGAAAGTATCATTCCGTCGGCTCGGTATCTTACGGAATCTCCGCTTCCGTTTTCAAGAACAAAATCCGCTATTCCAAGAAAGGTGTCGTGGGAAATAATAACGTCGTTTACTGCAAGGCGCTCCGCCTTGTGTACTGCTCCGAAACTCATATGAGTTACCGAAAGAAGCATTTTTTCTTCTATCGTATAATTTCCGGAAAGAATCCTTGACAGTATATCAAGGTTATCAGGCTCGACCTCGCTTAAGTAACCCACCTTTCCAAGATTTACTCCAAGCATAGGAACATTATTCTTAATTGCAATAACAGACGCATCAAGCATAGATCCGTCACCGCCAACCACTATTATAAGCTCGACGTCATTCGGCATGTCATCGTAGGAGTTCAGCCGACTGTCAACAAAATTTGCGTATTTTTTATCTATATAAACCTCAGCGCCTAAATCAAGCAGCTTCTCCGAAAGCGCCTTTGTAACCGAGAGTCCCTCGTCCTTAGTGGGATTTGGTATTATAGCAATATTTTTCATAAGCAATTCCTCTTTCTGAAATGAGCGAGATACTCAATATTTCCGTCTCCGCCTTTTATAGGAGAAGTCACAGTTTTTACAGCCTCGAAGCCGCACGCAGTCGCATATCCCAGCACCTTATCGATCGCAGATCTACGAATCTTATCATCCCTAACGATTCCCCCCTTGCCAAGACCGCTTCTGCCAACCTCGAACTGAGGTTTAATAAGACATATGAAATCCGACTCAGGAGCAAGAACCTCGTAAAGCGCGGAAATAATGCAGGTTGCTGAAATAAACGAAACGTCCATAACAGCAAGATCGGGCACGTACGTAAAATCCTCAGGCTTCATATATCTGGCATTATAGCTTTCAATGGACGTCACTCTGCTGTCGTTTTTTATTGACTCCGTCAATTGTTCTCTGCCGGAATCAACGGCAATTACGTGCTTTGCTCCGTATTGTAATAGGCAGTCGGTAAAGCCGCCGCTGGATGCCCCGATATCAATAGCAAGACGACCGGATACGCAGATATCAAATTCCTTAAGAGCAGCTTCAAGCTTGTAGCCGCCTCGGCTGACGTACTTTTTCATCTCCTGCTCAACAGTGATCTCGGTATCATCATCCACATCGTAAGACGGCTTACAGACCTGTTTGCCGGCAACTTGAACCGCACCGGCCTGTATCAATCCCTTAGCCTCAGTACGGCTTGTGGCATATCCACGGTCGGCGAGATATACGTCAAGTCTCATCAGTCACATCAAACGGTACGTCACTTACCGTGCCGTCATCAGCTTCGGTAAGTACCATAACCTTCTGTTCGGCTGCCTCTAGCTTTTCGTTGCAAAGCCTTATAAGTCCAACCGCCTCCTCAAATGCAGAAAGCGATTCGTCGAGAGCCAAAGTGCTCGATTCAAGTTTTTTAACTATATTCTCAAGGGATGTCATAGCATCCTCAAACTTCATTTTTTTATTCATTTTCAACCTTCCTTCCGCAAGCAATCTGTTCAACGCGGGCATTAACACATCCGTCCGAGAGTCGTATATCAACCGTCTGCCCGACTGAAATTACGTCAACAGTATTAACGATAGATCCGTCGGATTCAACAAGCGAGTAACCGCGCTTCAAAATTGATAACGGGCTAAGTGCGTTCAACTTTTCGGAATTCAAGACATATTGAGCTCGCTTATCCCGAACGATCTGACCGATACCTCTTTCAGCACGCTCGCTGAAATCGGCCAGGGTACGAGAGTAATCTGCGAATAGTAAACTCGGTTCTTTAAACATTCGGGATTCAGAGACTGTATTCAAACGGTCTCTTTTGCGCTCAACAAACCTTAGCAATGCTGAATTTAATCTATCGAACGCGCCATCCATGTAAAGAGTAATTTCTCTGACGTCAGGAACAGCAAGTTCTGCTGCAGCAGACGGTGTAGGAGCTCTCATATCGGATACAAAATCGCAGATCGTGAAATCTGTTTCGTGTCCGACAGCAGATATTATAGGAATATCCGCCGAATATATCCTACGTGCAAGGTCCTCACTGTTAAACGCCCATAGGTCTTCAATAGAGCCGCCACCGCGTCCGATAATAATAACGTCGACGAGCTTTGAGCTCTCAAAATAGTCGATAGCCTTTATAAGGTTAGGTACAGCTCCATCTCCTTGAACCAACGAAGGATAAAGATATATTTTTGCAAGCGGATATCTTCTGCCGGTCACGTTTATAATATCCCTCACAGCCGCTCCGGTCGGAGAGGTAATAACTCCTATTCTTTCAGGGAAATTCGGGAGAATCTTTTTGTGCATTTCATCAAAAAGTCCCTCGCTGTACAGCTTTTCTTTTAATTGCTCGTAGGCAAGATAAAGAGCACCGATTCCATCAGGCTCAATTGAATTTACGTATAGCTGATAAGAACCGTCGCGCTGATAAACCGTAACAGAACCGCGGCATACAACTTTCATTCCGTTTTCAGGAACAAATTTTAGTCGTACGGCAGAGCTTTTGAACATTACAGCACGTATCTGCCCGTCAGAGTCCTTTAATGAAAAATAGAGGTGTCCGCTTCTGTGGTTTGTAAAATTGGATATTTCTCCCTTGACGCTTATTGCAGACAGTGTACGATCCGAATCAAAAAGTCTTTTGATATAGGTGTTCAGCTCTGAAACACTGAAAGCAATTCTCTCTCCGCGCTCACGAAGCGATGAAATATCCATGTTACACCTCCTAATAAGTTCGTTTTATTTCTCTTAATGTCAATGCGGCAATTCCTACGGCATTATCGGCAGACATAGCCGGCTCCGCAAAGGATGCATCAAATCTGTCCGAAAGCTTCTTTTTAATGATAGAGTTACACATAACTCCACCGGCAAAAACGAACCTTGATCTGCCGAATCTAATTTCATATTCCTCTGCCAATATACACAGCGCATCACCGATGTAATTTAATACAAATGCAGCCACGGCGGCTTTATCTTCAGTCATCGAGTATAGATTAATAGCCATGTTTTCGAGTCCTGATAAGTTGACCTTCATATCTGCAATCTTAGGCTTTCTTTTTGGAATCTTTCCTAAAAAATTGAGTGCCAATTTTTCCATTGAAGAACCGGCAGGAAAATCAAGTCCCATTGCTACACCTATTCTATCAATTACCTGCCCTGCATTCAGATCGGCAGTTCCGCCTATCAGCTCAGCTGAAAAGCCACCGTCAACCGCTCTTACACGCAGCACCTCTGTAGTTCCACCGGAGACGTGAAAAGCACAAAAATCCTCACCGTCAAGTAAATCTTCTCTCCCAGAGGAATATATAGCCGCCATAACGTGACCGCACTGGTGAGAGAATGCATACGTCGGTATTGCAGCAGTCGCAGAGATCGACTCTGCCGCGGCAACGCCGACAAGAAAGCAAGGCATATAAGAACCGTCAACATTGCGCGGTCTCTTGCTTACGCCGATCGCAATCGGCGTTCTGCCGCGCAGATATTCTTTAGCCTCATCCATAGCCGAAGGAAGATTTTTCACATGAGCGAAAACGGCATCGGATTGGCGCAACCCTCGCTCACCTGACTTGACCGGTAGAGGTCGTTTAATATTCGCGATCAGTTCTCCATCCGAATACATAAGAGCTACCGACGTTGTATAATTGCTCGTATCAATACCGATAACAATATCCCTTTTCATTTGACTCCAAGCGACTCCGCTACAGCGTTAAGTACACCGTTGATAAGCATATATGCCTTTTCATCATCATACTTTTTAGAAAGTTCAATTGCTTCATTGATAGATACCCTTGCAGGAATATCTTCAACAAACATCATTTCATACACTGCGAGTCTAAGTACTGCCTTTGAAACGATCGAAAGTCTTGCAGATTTCCAGCCTACAAGGCATCTGTCAATACATTCATCGATCACCCCGGAATTTTCGTTAACGCCGAAAAACACACGCGTTACGTAATCATCAACCTCAAGCGACCTTACTGACGTAGCCTTTTCATAAATCTCCTCTGCGGTTTCGTCACATTTTGAGGAAAGCTCAAAAACAAGGATAAATGCATTTTCTCTCGCTGCTTTTCTGTTCATATAAAATGTCCTTTATAATTTTTAATATATTTACTTTAATTATAATACTTTATTGCATAAATGTCAACCGCAAAAATGCATATATGCATAAACAATGCATAAAAATTTGCAATATGACTTGACAATAGCAATGCCTTGTGCTAAAATTAATCTGTAATTTGCGGGCGTGGCGGAATTGGCAGACGCGCCAGACTTAGGATCTGGTGGTAATCCGTGCAGGTTCAAGTCCTGTCGCCCGCACCAAAAAAGCACCCTATGGGTGCTTTTTTTTCGGGCGATGTGGCGCAGAACCTGCTCCCGAGGCTAAGAAAGCAAGAAATATATACAAAGCAAAGCGCCGAGGGAAAAACTTTACCGTTTTTTCCTTTGGAAAAATGTCGTTTCAAAACGACAAGGTAAATTTTAGGCGCTCGATCCTTGTATATCTCTGCGAGCGCCGTTCAACAGTCCTGTCGCCCAGGTATAATCTACATATAAAAAACTAGCACCGAAGGTCGTGACTTATTAAGGACAGTTTTTGACATTGAATAGAGTATGTTACTTGCCGACAGGAAAAAATAGATTTTTTCTATTGATCTTAAATGCAAAATTTTCTAGTAAAAAGAACGGTTTGAATGAAAAGTCAAACCGTTCTTTTGCTTTTTTGATATAATCATTATTGTGTCAAATTACTTTTGCCTAAATTACACTTTGAACAAAGCGTTTGTAGATTATCTATAGTTGTTTCACCACCTTTTGACCAAGGCATAATGTGATCAATATGTAATTCTACTGAAGTGTCTTTTGCGGGGGAGGCACCACACATACAACATTTAAAGTGGTCTCTTTGCATAACGACAAATCGCAATCTCAAATTAACATCTCTTTTTGTTTTGTGTTTTGAGGGCGTATCATAAGTTCTGTTATATTCAAATTCTTGCTCGTTGATGTACGAGACAAACATCTTAAGTGCATGAGACCATTGTCCAAAGCGTCTTAAATATGCACCACTAGATATATTGGAAACAAGTGTATTATCCATATCTCGTCTAGTGGGTTGTTTTCCTTTTTTTATCCATACATTTTCTATGTTTTCGAAAAGTGCGGTGTTAGAAAATGTTTTACACTTATAATTGAGATCAGCGATCGATAGAGCCGTATTCCAAGTACCAAATCTTCGGCTAATGGCAGAACTACTGTATTGTCCGTTTTCATCGTATTCTTTCATCGACAAGGACAAAGTATCGAGTGTTTTTGCGGTAGCTTTCAAATCAGCTATTAATTCATCATCACTTACATTTTTGTGATATTCTGTATATTCAAACTTCATATTAAAAGTCCTTTCTTTAGGGCGTTAAAAGCACACACAAATTATATCATAAAATCGAAAATAAATCAAGCCATAAGTATAACTGATTGTTTTATATTGGCGAAAAAAGTAGCACCTTGAGTTGTTTTACTATAGTGATGATATATAGTAGAAATCCGAAATCTTTGAAAGTTTAAACAAATAGTAAAAGATCGAAAAAGCAAGAATTTACAAGCGGTTTTAGTACAAACATAGCGATAATAAAAATATTATGTGCTTATTATTTTTCTTGACAAGCACTTCATTTGTGTCCACAATACAAGAATACGGCATATCTCTTTCGAGATATACCGTATTCTTGAAAAACTGTCCTTTAGAGTTACGCTCTAATTATGTTGTTGCTTCAGCTTCAGGAGTTTGATAAGTTATAAAATAGTAGGTGTTAGTATAAGTGTTCGTGCTAGAAGCAACTTTTGTGGAAGTGTCTGTATTTACATAATATCTGTCAGATGTATTTCCAACATGTGCCCAATTTGCCAAATCTGGAAGTGCAAGTTTCACATCTTCAATTGATGAAAAATATCCATTCAAATCGATGTTATAAGTAATCTCTTTATCTATGAATGCACTGGTGTAAGTATAAGAGTTGGATGTTTTAGTCGTTAATTTAACCATAACAGATTCACCGTCGGCATATGGAAGATAACTATATATGTTCTCAATAGTAGAAGTGCGTTGACCAAGAAGCATCTGTTCGTTTGTAGTGCTTACATCCCAATAGTAATAATAACGGCTTTCGGCAGATTCTTGAAAATAGTTATCCGGAACACTTCCATATTTATAAACCCTTCTCAAAGAGTAAGTTACGTTAGATACATATTCAAGATAAACATCTTCGGTGGTCGTATGAATAGTGTTTGTAATGGCAACAGAATTACCAATGTGAAGTGTTGCATCTTTGGGAAGTTCAATCAGTTGATTTGCTTTGTTCTCGCTAGAGTTGTTAGACATACATGACGAAAAACATATAACAACAGATATTAATAGTAACGCAGCTAAAATTCTTTTCATAAAATTTCTCCAATCAAATTTAAATTGTCTAATATTACTGTAAATAGTTTACTATATTCGCAATCACTTGTCAATACAGCGTTCTTCAAATATATTTAATTGTTTCCCACTAATTATTTAACCTCGGAAACTAATTCCTCAAGCGACTTGCGCTTTTTATCACGCAGTGCGTCATCTTTTTCTGCGTAGCCCAAGGTAATTACCAGTCGCACGGGTTTATCGAGTCCGCAAATTTCTCTGATTTTCTCATCATTGAACCATCCGAGGATACAGGTACCGAGACCTTGCGCGGTTGCTTCGGCAGTAAGATACGCCGTGGCAATTCCGATATCAATTGAACGGTAATCATTCTTTTTGACCTTTGCACCCAAAGCCGCTGAGGCTACGTATTGTTCCTCGGATATAACTATTATAACGGGGGCATTCATTGCAAATTTATTCATCCCCATTCCCGTTACAGCCTTCGCAACTTCCTTGGCGTAATCACCTCGACATACAGTGAAATGATAAGGCTGTCCGTTGCAGGCAGACGGCGCAAGGCGCGCTGCCTCTAATACAGCGGCAATCTTTTCATTTTCTACATTTCTCGCCGCATCATATTTACGGCAGGACTGACGTTCTTTGGCTATTTCTACGAAGTTCATAATATCTCCTTAATGCAAACCATTACACAAAATATATATTCTGCCTCATTTTTATAGTGCTATTTTACTTATTTAAGCTCTTTTTATATTCCAGATATTCTTCGTACATGCATCTTCGGTCAACAAATCCATCAGGAGTGATCTCAATGATTCTGTTGGCAACAGTATTTACGATCTCGTAGTCGTGCGATGAGAACAATATATTTCCGGGGAAACGCTGCATTGCATTGTTGACCGCGGTTATAGACTCAAGATCAAGGTGATCTGTAGGCTGATCAATTATCAACATGTTTGAACCAAACAGCATCATTCGAGAGAACATACATCTCACCTTTTCACCACCGGAAAGAACGTTTACGGGCTTGAAAACCGAATCGTTTGAAAACAGCATTTTTCCAAGGAAACCGCGAAGATATGATTCGGTCTGATCCTTTGAATACTGACGCATCCAATCCAAAATAGATTCCTTATGTCCTTCAAAGTATGGTGAATTATCGTGCGGAAAATATGATGTTGATATCGATACACCGAATTCAAATTTACCGGCATCAGGCGCTTCTTCTTCACTTAGAATTTTAAACAAGTGGGTGATAGCAAGCTCGTTTCCAAGGAATGCGATTTTATCTCCCTTCGCAACGTGGAAGGTCAGATCCTTGAACATTACGTTTCCGTCTACAGACTTTGAGAGTCCTTCGACGTGCAGGATCTCCTTTCCCGCTTCCCTATCCATATCAAATCCTATAAATGGATATCTTCTGCTCGACGCCGGAAGCTCCTCTACGGTCAGCTTATCAATCAGCTTTCTGCGCGAGGTTGCCTGTCTCGACTTTGACTTATTTGCTGAGAATCTTGCAATAAAGCTTTGAAGCTCTGCGATCTTCTCCTCATTCTTCTTGTTTTGCATTTTGATCATACGCTGAATAAGCTGGCTGGATTCATACCAAAATTCATAGTTTCCAACGTACATCTTAATACCCGTGTAGTCAATATCAACAATATTCGTGCATACGTCGTTAAGAAAATGACGGTCATGAGAAACAACGAGGACTGTTCCGAAATAGTCCGAGAGGAAATCCTCAAGCCACATAACGGCATCAATATCGAGACCGTTCGTTGGCTCGTCAAGAAGAATTATATCGGGATTACCGAAAAGCGCCTGAGCTAAGAGAACCTTGACCTTCTCGCTCTCTTTAAGTGATGACATAGTAAGATAAAGCATATCATCCGAAAGACCGAGCCCCTGTATGAGCTTAGAAGCATCGGATTCTGCCTCCCAGCCGTTAAGCTCTGCAAATTCCCCCTCCAGCTCAGAGGCTTTTATTCCGTCCTCGTCACTAAAATCCTCTTTTGCATAGAGCGCATCCTTTTCCTTCATTATGTCGTAAAGACGCTTATTACCCATAATTACCGTATCAAGAACGGTATACTCTTCGTAAGCAAAATGGTTCTGCTTAAGCACCGACATACGCACGTCCTTAGGAATTGATACCTCCCCTTTAGTCGGCTCAAGCTCACCGCAAAGTATACGAAGAAACGTAGACTTACCTGCTCCGTTTGCCCCAATTATTCCATAGCAATTACCGGGGGTAAATTTCAGATCAACGTCTTTAAACAGAAGCTGACCTCCAAAATTAAAGCTTAAATTAGAAACTGTAATCATTTTATTTAATCCTATTATATATTTCTCTGACATTTTCAATAATGTAGGTGGGCTTTGTGTCGCTTGATTCCGCATCGGCAACGGTGCCCTCGCCCGATAGAACAAATACGGTATCAACACCTGCATTATAACCAGATGCAATATCGGTGTATACTCTGTCTCCGATCATAACGGTTTCTTCTTTCGTATAACCGTACTTCTCCATAGCGAGCAAAAGCATTTCCGGCTTTGGCTTACCGATAAAGGTGGGCATACGCCCTGTTGCCCTGCGAAGGATATCAGCAAAGCTTCCGCAGTCCGGAACATAGCCATACCATGTAGGACATACCCAATCCGGGTTTGTAGCAATATATTCAACATCCCTACCGAGCAAAATACACGCATCATCAAGTTTCTTAAAGGTTAGCTCTGTATCATTAGATATAACAAGACCGAATATATCATCCTCGAGCTCTACAGTAACGTTAACACCCGCACTTTTAAGCTGTTCGGTGAAAGAGGCGGTGCCCATCGAATAGAATTTTTTTCCTTTAAAATTCGTGTTAATGTATAAAATCGTAGCATCGGTTGATGTAAGAAAATCATCCTCACATGCATCAATACCAAGCTTTTTGAGCTTTGCAACGTATGCATCGACTCCTTTGGAGGAATTATTGGTAACAAAAAGATATTTTCCGTGCTTTTCACGGACTTTTTCGAGAAAATCTAATGTGCCGTCAAACAAATCGTTATCAAGATATATCGTTCCATCCATATCCAGAAGGAAAAACTTTTTTTCGGAAAGTGCTCCCATATTGAATCCTTTCATAAATAAAAGAGGCTATGAGATAACCTCTTTTAAATTTAATCAATCCTCCGGGTATCCCTCCGGATTATTTTTTTGCCAACGTGCAGCATCCTCGCACATTTTCTCAAGGTCACGCTCTGCACGCCAACCGAGAACCTCATATGCCTTCGTGGGATCAGCATAGCATTCTGCAATATCACCGGGGCGCCTCGGGGCAATCTTATATTTAACAGGAGCACCCCAAACCTTACCAAAGGCATTTACCATCTCAAGAACGGAATAACCGTTACCCGTGCCAACGTTTATATAATCAATTCCGCATCTCTTAGCCGTATAATCAATCGCTTTAAGATGAGCAAGTGAAAGGTCGACAACATGAATATAATCGCGAACGCCCGTTCCGTCCTTAGTATCATAATCATTTCCGAAAACGCTAAGGCACTCAAGCTTGCCTGCGGCAACCTTAGATATATACGGCAATAGGTTGTTCGGGATACCCCTGGGATCCTCTCCTATTAATCCCGATTCATGTGCACCGATGGGATTGAAATAACGAAGAACGCAGACGGAGAGCTTCGGGTATGCCGCCGCAGTATCCTTAAGAATGCGTTCGATCATCAGCTTTGTTTCTCCGTATGGATTAGTTGTAGAAAGCGGAAAATCCTCTCTGATCGGAACGGATTTCGGTAATCCGTAGACGGTAGCGGAAGAAGAAAATACAATTTTCCACACGTTATGCTTTATCATAGAGGAAAGAAGATTAAAAGTACCTGCAAGATTATTGCGGTAATACTTAAGAGGAAGCGAGCAAGACTCTCCCACAGCCTTAAGACCGGCAAAGTGAATAACAGAATCTATATCCGGATACGACTCAAATACTTGCTCAAGCTTATTTTCATCAAGAAGATCACATTTAATAAATTCAGGGCGCTTTCCGGTAATTTTTTCTATCCTGTCAAGAACACAAATTTTGCTGTTAGAAAGATTATCAACGATCACAACGCTCTCGCCCCTATTTAACAGCTCTACTACGGTATGGGAACCTATATATCCCGTACCTCCTGTTACAAGAATTGACATATAATCTCCTTTCAAAAAAACAAATCTAAAACAAAAAAGAGTAGCCTAACCACTCTTTTTTGATAATATTAGTCAGCGTAAACGCTAACCTGCTTCTTGCCGCCGGAAATATGTTCAAACTTCACCTTTCCGTCAACAAGAGCGAAGAGAGTATCGTCAGAACCGATACCTACGTTCTTACCGGGATGAATCTTGGTTCCGCGCTGTCTGACGATTATGTTGCCGGCAATAACTGCCTGTCCGTCAGCTCTCTTAACGCCAAGGCGCTTAGACTCGGAATCACGACCGTTCTTAGTAGAACCAACGCCCTTTTTATGAGCGAAGAACTGTAAACTGAGCTTTAACATTTCATGTACCTCCATAATTGATGTGGCTTTTAGCCTGTAGAATGCTTATATCTCTCGCTCAATCTCTTTCACGTCAAGGAATTCATAGTAATCCTCAACCAGATCCATTAGCTGGAAGAAATAAGCTTGTATAAGACCCGACACAGCATACTGCTTTTTTTCATCACTCTCGTATTTCGGGAGCGCAGACTTTGCAATAAACTTGATATCCGTAGTCTTTTCATCGATCGTATAATCAACATTTGAAGCATAGGATATCTCAATAGCATTAACAAGAAGCATGGTCATGCTTGACAGAGCAGCACAGAGAACATCGTCCCCTGATTCTCCATAGCCGGTATGCCCCTTCTCCTCAAAGCCGTAGAAAAAACCGTCAGTCTTATAAAAAGTAATTGTCGTCATTTAATTAAGCCTCGATTTTTTCAATCTGGACCTTGGTGTAATCCTGGCGATGACCGATCTTCTTCTTCTCGTTCTTCTTCGCCTTATATCTGATTACGTCGATCTTCTTGGACTTACCATTCTTAACGACAGTTGCAACAACAGTTGCGCCTTCTACCTTAGGAGTACCAACAGTCATGGTCTCACCGCATACTGCAAGAACATTATCAAAAGTAACCTTCTCACCCTCAGCAACGCCAAGCTTCTCAACAAAGATAACGTCACCCTCAGAAACCTTGTACTGCTTTCCGCCTGTTACGAAAATAGCGAACATGTAAAGCACCTCACTTTCGTGTTTAATCGCTACAATAGGCGTGCGAAGCACTTATAAGCCTATAAATAAGCGTCATATTATTTTAGCACTAATTTCTATAAATGTCAATAGATTTTATAAAATACTTACAAAAAATCGTTAATTTTTTTGTCTTTTATTTCGTTTATATCGTACGGCGTGGTCTGATACACAAAATAATTAAGCCAATTTGTAAACAAAAGCGTGGCATGAGCGCGCCAACTCAATAGCGGCGGCTTGGTGTCATCGTCGTTCGGGAAATAATTTTCAGGCACCTTAGGATTAAGTCCGGCAAGCTTATCTCTGGTGTACTCCTTATTCAACGTCAATGCGTCATACTCTGAATGACCGGTAATAAATATCTGCTTCCCGCCACGGGTAGTAACTGTGTAGACACCCGCCTTCTCGGACGAAGAAAGAATACGAAGCTCTGGAACAGACTCTATGTCCTCTCTGCGAACGGTAGTATATCTGGAATGCGGAACGTAAAATACGTCGTCAAAACCTCTGAATAAAATCGATCTCTTGTAATCAACCATATGAGGATACACGCCCGACAGCTTTTCTTCAAGCATATATTTCTGAATACCGAAATGATAATAGAGACCTGCCTGCGCTCCCCAACAAATATGGAGCGTACTGTGCACGTGTGTCTTAGACCATTCCATTATCTCAACGAGCTCTTCCCAGTATTCAACCTCCTCAAACGGCATTTTCTCAACAGGCGCACCGGTTATTATCATTCCGTCAAAATAGCGATCCTTAACGTCGGAAAATTCCTTGTAAAAAACAAGTAGATGCTCCTCGGAGATGTTTTTTGACTGATAAGAGCTTGTGTGTATAAGCTCTATCTCAACCTGAAGCGGAGTGTTACCAAGGAGACGCGAAAGCTGTGTTTCAGTGTCAACCTTAGTTGGCATAAGGTTAAGAATAAGTATCTTTAGCGGTCGAATATCCTGGGTTATAGCACGAGTCTCGGTCATAACGAATATATTTTCGCATTCAAGCGTTTTTACAGCCGGGAGCTCATTTGGAATTTTAATTGGCATTTTTCATCATCCTTTCGGGTGGTGTTTTAGTCAATTGCAGATAGAGCCTGTGCAAGATCCTCAATAAGATCTTCAGCGTTCTCTATTCCGCAGGAATAACGTATAAGGTCGGGGGACACGCCGGCTGCAAGAAGCTCAGCATCATTCATCTGACGGTGAGTTGCGCTTGCAGGATGCAGACAGCAGGTGCGTGCATCTGCAACGTGAGTTTCAATTGCCCCGAGCTTTAGATTTTTCATAAATTTCTCTGCGGCTGATCTTCCGCCCTTTACACCGAAACTGACAACTCCGCAAGAGCCGTTCGGAAGATATTTCGAGGCAAGCTCATAGTCATCGTCACCTTTAAGATCGGGATATTTGACCCAAGTTACGTTCGGATGGTTTGAAAGGAATTTTGCAACAGCAAGACCGTTTTCACAGTGGCGCTTCATACGGACGTGCAGACTTTCAAGTCCAAGTCCAAGCAGAAAAGCACTTTGAGGAGACTGTGTACAGCCAAAATCGCGCATTAACTGAGCGGTTGCTTTCGTAATAAACGCGCCTTCCTTACCAAATCTCTCAATATAATTAACCCCATGGTAGCTCTCATCCGGAGTGCAGAGTCCGGGAAATTTACCCGATGCAGCCCAATCAAACCGTCCGGAATCAACTATGCATCCGCCAACCGCGCTTCCGTGACCGTCCATATACTTTGTTGTGGAATGAGTAACGATATCTGCACCCCATTCAAACGGTCTGCAGTTGATAGGTGTAGCAAAAGTATTATCTATGATAAGAGGGACTCCGTGCTTGTGCGCAGCAGAGGCGAACCTCTCAATATCAAGAACTCTGAGCGCAGGATTTGCTATGGTTTCGCCAAAAACAGCCTTGGTTTCTGGTCTGAACGCCGCTTCAAGCTCTTCGTCAGAGCAGTCAGGAGTAACAAAAGTAAAGTCAATTCCCATTCGCTTCATTGTAACGGCAAATAGGTTGTACGATCCGCCGTAAATAGCACTGGAAGCAACAACGTGATCGCCAGCGGATGCTATATTGAAAACTGCGAAGAAGTTTGCGGCCTGACCGGAAGAAGTAAGCATAGCCGCGGTTCCGCCTTCAAGCTCACAGATTCTTGCCGCAACTGTATCGCAAGTAGGATTTTGAAGTCTGGAATAGAAATATCCGCTCGCTTCAAGGTCAAAGAGCTTACCCATATCCTCACTCGTGGAATACTTGAAGGTTGTGCTCTGAATTATAGGAATCTGTCTTGGCTCACCGTTTCCGGGCTTGTATCCGCCCTGCACGCATTTTGTCTCAATTCTCGTTTCTTTCATTGTAAAAACCTCGCTTTAAAATAAAAAAGTCCGCCTCATAATGAGACGAACGACTAAAAATCATCCGCGGTACCACTCACATTGCGTAATAACGCCACTCATAGGGTCAAGCAACCCCCGTGCCGATAACGTTGCACATACGTGCTGCCCTAACAAATTGCTCGAACAGCCTGCTCAGAAGCCATAAGATACCGAAACCGTAATACCACCTCACACCTTCCGCGGCTCTCTGAAATCACTCATTCGGCACTCTCTCCGTCATAGCTTTGCTATGATTTTATCATATATATTAGCTTTTGTCAATAGTAATTTAATCCAAAGAAATAAAAAATGGGCAAAATGCCCATTTTTTATTTGCAATCCTCTGAATCACAGTCATCACATTCGCCGTCGCAGAATTCTATCTCGCCAACCTTTTCGCCGCAAGCGGGACAAACGAGAGTATCGGGATCAAGCGAATCATCAAAGCATACTGTCTCACCGCAATTCGGGCACTCAAGCTCGTAGTACTCGGAATCGTCGTCGATAACAAAATCGTCATCTTCGTTGAGATCGTCGTATTCATCATCCTCATCGGTGAAATAAAGATCCTCTTCAACAGCACCGAGATCCTCATCGATCTCCTCGATATATTCGCGCAACTCAGCATTATCAGCCTCAAGCTCGCTTATCTTCGATGCCATCATAGAAATAAGGTCGAGTGCTTCTCCGATTATTTTTACTTCTTTAGAGTTAGAATCGAGATCCGATCCGTCGAACAGTCCCTTAAGGTATGCAGCCTTTTCATTAATGTTCATTGCAGAATTTCCTTTCCGTTCTTAATAGATATTACACAAGAACTTGACAGAAAACAAAACACTGTCTATGCTCTCTCAAGATACTCGCCGGTTCTTGTATCAACTCTGAGAACGTCACCCTCGTTAATAAAGATCGGAACCTTTATCACAGCGCCGGTCTCAAGAGTAGCAGGCTTAGTAACGTTGGTTGCGGTATCTCCGCGTACACCGGGTTCAGTCTCGGTTACTGCAAGCTCAACAAATGTGGGAGGCTCAACAGAGAAAACCTTGCCCTTGAAGGAAACGATCTTACACATCATCTCTTCCTTAACGAACTTGAAGTTCTCACCAACGGTGTCGTGAGAAATGAGAGTTTCTTCCCAAGTCTCGGTATCCATAAAGTGATAAAGATCACCGTCATCATAAGAATACTGAAGCTCTCTTCTCTCGATTACCGCATTCTCAAACTTTGCAGTGGGGTTAAAGGACTGCTCACGGATAGTACCGGTCATAACGTCCTTATACTTGGTTCTTACGAACGCAGCACCCTTACCGGGCTTAACGTGCTGGAATTCGATTACCTGATATACCTTACCTTCCATCTCGAAGGTCACACCGTTTTTAAAATCACCTGCTGTTAACATAGTTAAAATTCCTTTTCTTGACGATTATAAATTACAGTTGCAAGCCGTCAAAGTTGCACTGTCTAAAGTATTTCTATTATATTGTACAATAAAACAAGAGCTTTTTCAATAGGTAAACGAAATTTTTTTGAATTTTTTTAAACTTCAATCAATTCCTTCGTTGAATGTGTGAAATTGTAAACACCGTTTTTCTCGATCGCAACCATATCTTCGATTCTGCAACCGTATTTTCCGAACAAATATATACCCGGCTCTACGGTGTATATCTCGCCGCAACGCATTTTGTTACCAAATGACCTTGAAGAAAGTCTTGGACTTTCATGGATAAACAGTCCTACTGAATGTCCGAGTGAGTGACCGAATGCCCCATTATATTCCGGAATAGCATCTATGATATCACGTGCGCACTTGTCTGCTTCACCGCAATCCATACCGTCTCGCAGATAGTCGATCGCAGCGAGCTGTGCCGCCAGAACGGTATTATAAAGCTTTTTAATTTCGGCATCCGCTTTTCCAATTACAACCGTTCGCGTCATATCGGAGCAGTATCCCTCAAACTTTGCGCCGAAATCAAGAGTAAGAAATCCGGGTCTTAGTTTAATATTTCTCGGCGTTCCGTGGGGGAGTGCCGAAGCATCACCGGAGACTGCGATCGTTTCAAAAGCAACAGACTCAGCACCGTTCTTACGCATAACATATTCAAGCTCCGCGGCCACCTCTATCTCAGTCATCTGAGGGGTGAGAACGTTAAGAATATGCGAAAAAGCAAGATCAGCAATGTCCTGAGCTCTCTGCATAATCTTCATTTCATCAGGAGTTTTTATCTGACGGATATTTTCTATCATATCCTCAATATTTACAAATTCAACTTCAGGGTATGTTCTGCAAAGGGTGTGATAGGTTTCATAAGAAATGCTCGCCCCCTCGAAACCAACCGTTTTAACCGATCCATCCGAAAGAATCTCTGTTATATACTCGCTTCTTTTATCGGGCATAACGATATTAAATTCCTTGCTTGCATTCTTCTCTGCCATTTCATAATATCTGAAATCGGTCACGAGTTCTGCCCTGTTAGCAGTTATCAGTAGAAGTCCGTCGGTGAATGCAAAGTCGGTAAGATACCTTTGGTTTAATTCATCATACACAATCGCCGCGTCTATTCCTTTAGCGGAGAGCTGTGCTCTGAGTTTTTCAAGCTTTGTCATTTTTTAGCTCCTCGTAATATTTTTTCATCGTTAATGCATCATCGGATTGAGTTCCCGCCGATTCGCTTATAATGGTTGGTGTAAGCGAATTCTTAACGATTGCCTCGATCAGCGGCTCAAAATCGGGACCGAATACTGTGTCGCTGAATGTCAGATGCTTTTTCTCCCCTGCACCCGTCCATTCAATGCGTGAAAAATGACAGTGAAGATTCGTGGCGATATCAGAGCCCAGCGCTCTGTCCACCTTGTCAAATACACGCATATAATCGTCAGAGTTATTGAACACCCCGCCGCACTCGCGCGCATTCATATGTCCAAAGTCAATGACAGGCACGAATGCACTGTCTATACGGCACAACTCAATGACTTCGTTCAGCGTTCCCAGCTGATTGACCTTTCCCATCGTTTCTAGACCTATTTTTATGCCGTGTGTATCTATATTCTCAAGCGTTTTGATAAGCGTATCGGCGGCAAGACGCATAGCCTCATCTCTGCTTATTTTTGCTGCGGAGCCTGTGTGCACAACTATTGTGCCCGCGCCAAGAAGCCTTGCGGCATTCAGACTGTCTGAAATATACCTTATACTCTTAAGCCTTTTCTCTTCCTCAATACCTGAGAGCGATATGAAATACGGAGTATGAAAAGACATTTTTATATTGTGTTTTTTTGCTTCTTCACCAATTGCTGACAGCATAGCGGACGAAGCGGTAATACCGTTTCCTGCCTCATACTCATAGGCATCAAGACCTATTGAAGCGATCCATCCCGGCGCATCGAGAGTTGATTTTCCGCCTGCGGCTTTAAACGCTTCACTGTTACCGCCGGGACCGAAATATGCATTCATTTTCTTTTCCCCTTTTCATATTTTCTTAAAACTGGTCGTTCAAGAAGTCTCTTGAACCGAGTAAATACATCGCGCTTATCATTAATGGGTGGCACAAGTATCGCACGAATGCCGGCGTTATGAGCCGCCCATACGTCTGTGAAGACCTGATCCCCCATAAGCACCGTTTCCTCCGGTTTTGTTCCTATGTCAGTCATAGCGCGAAGCAGATTTGTTTTGAAAGGTTTTTTCGCCTTATAATATGCGGGCAATCCAAGATCGGCATTGAACATTTCAACACGTTCTCTTCCGTTGTTTGAAACGATAGCGGCACTAATACCCTTTTCCCTCAAAGATACGAGCCAAGCAATAACATGCGCACCGGGCAAAAGATGCTCATACGGCTCAAGAGTATTGTCTATATCCAGCAAAATTCCCTTCACACCAATCTCGGAAAGAAATTCAGCAGTCGCCATATCAAAGGTCTCAAATCTATATTCGGGCACAAATTTAAGACTCAAAACACCACCCCCAATTCACAATATATTTTATCAAAGTAATCGTATAATGTCAATAGAGAAACTCCCTATAAGCATAAAATACCGCATTTGTCGTGAAAACAAATGCGGTATTTTATGTGGCGCGCCCAGGAGGATTCGAACCTTCGTCCTACCGGTTCGTAGCCGGGCACTCTATCCACTGAGCTATGGGCGCATATTGGAGCGAGTGATGGGAATCGAACCCACGCGACCAGCTTGGAAGGCTGGAATTCTACCATTGAACTACACTCGCATCATTTGGTCGCCTATAAATAATATCATAAACAAAACGATTTGTCAATACCTTTTTCAAAGTTTTTTAATTTTTTTGGGGGCGGACACTTCAAAAATGCATCCGCCCATTTTAACGTATTATTTTACAACGATATTGATAATTTTACCGGGGACAACAATCTCCTTGACAGTTGTTTTTCCGTCGATATTTGCTTTTACCTTTTCGTCGGCATAAGCTATCGCAAGAATAGCATCCTTGCTCGCGTCCTTGGGAACAAGCACTGTTGACTTAACCTTTCCATTCACCTGAACCGGCATTTCTATGGTATCGTCTACAGTTTTACTCTCATCGAAAATCGGCCATTCAGCCAAAGAAACAAGACCGCTGTTTCCAAGTGCGAAATACATTTCCTCTGCAAGGTGCGGTGCAAAGGGCGAGAGAAGCTTTGTAAGAACGGAAAGCTCGTCCTTTGTGATCTTGCCAATGTCGTAAACTGTGTTAAGGGTACCCATCATTGCTGCGATGGCGGTATTAAACTTCATTGCATCTATATCAGACGTTACCTTTTTGATAAGCTTATGAATGTGTTTTTCAAGCTCGGGTGTAGATCCGTTACCGGATGCCATATCAAGAAGATTATAGAAACGTTCAAGGAACCGCTTACACCCCTTTATCGACTGAGTATTCCAAGGTGCTGCCTGCTCAAAATCACCTATAAACATTTCATAAAGACGCATTGTGTCGGCGCCGTAATCTCTAATAATGTCGTCAGGGTTAACTACGTTACCGCGCGACTTTGACATTTTCTCGCCATTTTCACCAAGGATCATACCGTGGCTTGTTCTCTTTAAGTAAGGTTCATGACACGGAACAACGTCTATGTCGTAAAGGAACTTTGACCAGAATCTTGAATAAAGAAGGTGAAGGGTCGTATGCTCCATACCTCCGTTATACCAATCAACCGGCATCCAGTATTTAAGAGCCTCCGGCGATGCAAGCTCCTTATCGTTATTCGGGTCACAATATCTGAGGAAGTACCAAGATGAACCTGCCCACTGAGGCATAGTATCAGTCTCTCTCTTTGCATTGCCACCGCAAGCAGGACACTTGCAATTCACCCAATCAGTCATGAGTGAGAGCGGCGATTCTCCGTTTTCGGTAGGTTCGTAAGATTCAACCTCGGGAAGTTCAACCGGAAGCTCCGATTCGGGAATTGATACCCAGCCGCACTTTTCGCAGTTAACAAGCGGAATAGGCTCACCCCAATATCTCTGACGCGAGAATACCCAGTCACGAAGCTTGAAATTAACTTTTGCGACACCTATTTTGTTTTCTTCGAGGTAGCTGATCATCTTTGCCTTAGCGTCGGCAACCTCAAGTCCGTCAAGGAAGCCGGAATTGATCATAACACCGGTCTCTACATCGGTATATGCCGCCTCAAGAACGTTTCCACCGGCAACTACTTCAATTATGGGAAGATCAAATTTCTTTGCAAATTCCCAGTCTCTCTCATCATGTGCAGGAACAGCCATAATTGCACCCGTTCCATAACCCGCAAGAACGTAGTCAGATATAAATATTGGAATTTCCTTGCCTGTAGCGGGATTTATAGCTCTGACGCCCTTGAGCTCAACACCGGTTTTATCCTTGACAAGCTCCGTTCTCTCAAAGTCGGATTTCTTTGCCGCCGCCTGCTTGTACGCCTCTATCTCGTCAAAGTTAGAAAGATATGGTTTCCAATTCTCTACGAACTCATGCTCGGGAGCAATAACCATGTAGGTAGCACCGAAAAGGGTGTCACATCGCGTTGTGTAAACCTTAAGCTTATCACCGCGAGTTGTGCTAAAATCTATTTCAGCGCCGGTGGATTTACCAATCCAATTTATCTGCTGAGTCTTTACTCTCTCAATGAAATCAAGACCGTCAAGTCCGGAGATAAGTCTGTCAGCGTATTCGGTAATTTTAAGCATCCACTGGCTCTTTACTTTTCTGATAACCTCAGACTGGCATCTCTCACAAACTCCGTTGACAACCTCCTCGTTTGCAAGCACGACCTTGCAAGAGGTACAGAAATTAACGGCCATTTCCTTTTTATATGCAAGTCCTTTTTTGAAGAGTTGTATGAATATCCACTGAGTCCATTTGTAATAGTTAGGATCTGTAGTATCTATCTCTCTTGACCAATCGAAGGACAGACCGAGTGCCTTAAGCTGAGACTTAAATCTGGCAACGTTATTTTCTGTTACGATCTTGGGGTGTATCTTATTTTTAATAGCATAATTTTCCGTAGGAAGTCCAAAAGCGTCCCATCCCATCGGGAAAAGAACGTTATATCCCTGCATCCTTTTTTTACGCGAAACAATATCAAGCGCTGTATACGGACGCGGATGTCCTACGTGAAGTCCCTGTCCCGAAGGATAGGGGAACTCAACCAGAGCAAAGTACTTTGGAAGCGTGAAATCCTGTTTCGCGGCAAACGCATTTGCTTCATCCCACTTTTTTTGCCATCTTTCTTCTATACTTTTGTAATCGTAATTCATCTCAGTCTTCCTTCTTATTGTTTATTTGGTATTTGTTTATTTGGTATTTATTATCTACTTCAGCGATAATATCGGAAATATCAACGGCAGAACTTTCGGGCAAAAGTCTATCAAAGTTATAAAATTCTCTCGACTGCTTATCGAAGATGTTTACTATAACATCACCGTAATCGACAAGGATCCATGCATTTCCGGAGCGCCCCTCGACACGTAGCTCGTCCCTGCCCTCCAAACTCATTTTGTACGTTACCTCATCAGCCAGCGCGGCAACGTTTGTAGAGCTTCGGCCTGTTGCGTTGACATAGTAATCGGTCACAGAGCTTTCTTCACCGACATTATAGAGTCGCACGTCCAAAGCCTTCTTTTCAACAAGAACAGCTACAATTGATCGCGCTAGCGTTTTAGAGTCTGCCTTAAATAATCTGTCGGTTTTTACATTTTCCATGCATTTATATCCTTTCCTTATGATTTCACGGTGCAAATTCCGTTGTCTTAAGCACTAAAACAAATCACTTTGCTACCGATGTATTATTAAAATATATTTTTCTTGTTTGTTCGACATTTCCGGCAAAAATACAGTGACGATCAAAGTCGACAGCAGTTTTTACTTGTCTGAAAAGGTCAATGCATCCCGCTCTGTTTAACACATAATATGATGTACCGTCATAAATCAGAGCTTCGCCGGGTAAGGTCGTACAATTAATCCTAATATCTTCTCCCCCAAAAATCGAAGGGATAAGCGCCAGAACGTCCGAAAACCCGACGTCGTTTATCGATTCCCTAAAAAGTACGGATGCCACTGCATAGAGAACGGAAAAATCTGCTTTTTCATAAAGTGTCTTAAAAACTCCGCTTATGAGCATTTTTTGTACGTCAAGACGGGCCAGATCACCTTTTTTATAACTACTTCTATGCCTTGCAAGAAGCAATGCATCATCAGCGGAAATACGGTTCTCCCCTTTGTTTATGCTTAGCACAGCGTCACCGTTAACGTCGGTCAGATCAAATTTACGTTCCGAAACCACAGTGATATCCCCTATAGCTTTTAATACCTCTCCAAAACCATCGGGTGTTAATGCAAGATATGCATCATGGCATACACCGAGATTATTCGAAATAAACTCAGCCGCATCTGAAATTCTTTGACGTCGATCCGAGTTGTTAACCGGAGAAGCTACGGTAATTGAATTAATCTTTCTGATTCTTCCTTCCGTTTCTATCAATGTGTCTCTCGGTATTTGAATTAATTCAATGCTTTCTTTTTTCGGGTCGTAGGTAGCCGAAACTATAACGTCAGAGTTCTCTGCAGCATCATCCGTTCCAAACATAACAACGCTGAATCCGTTGCTCTTAAAGTCATATGCAGCAGAATATGTGTTCGTAATGATCGGTGCAATTGCAGAGCATACTATAACAGCTGCAATCGAGCCGGTGAAAATCCCCTTCATACACAACCTCGTTTTTGTTTAGTTTGTGTAATAAGGAGAAATTCAGCTGAGTTATATTTTACTTAATAGAGCATTTCTTGTCAATATGTTTTTTGAGTTTATCGGCTTTTTCTTGTCAATAAGGTTCAAAATCGTTGAATCTATCGCCTTAACCGATGCGGAATGAAGAATTTTTATATTACCGTTTACATCACCTAAGGTCATAGCTGAATACACACTGTGTCGCAGAGCAACGCATGCTTCATAGTTTCTGCCCTGCTCGATAAAATCAGCAAGAAAAATGATTTCATCAAGAATCGACATATGGGGTGAGCCAATCGTATGATTACGCACGGCATTTAAAATAAAGTCGTTTGCAAACTCAGGAAAATCCCGCTTGATCACCTCAGGTGCAGTAAATGAATGAAGGATCGCAGGTGATTGAAGATCCTCATCATCAAGTTCAATTTCATACTTTTGGATAAGATCCATCTGCTCCTGATCGGACAATTCCTTGGTCAGATCATGTAAAAACGCCGATGCAATGAGCATAGGATCACTCCGTCCCAAGCACAAATCTCCAAGCCTCATTGCTGCATCAACAACTCCACGTGTATGCAAATATCTTTTGGGAGATAAGATCTCCTTAATTCGTACCTCAAGCTCCTCAAGCATCTTATCGGTAACTAAAGTCATCTGTATATCCCCCTGTCGCTTATGAATGCCCAAACCGGACTTGGAATCATCGACGTAAGAGAACCTCCGGCGCATCTTAAAGCCGAGCGAAGCTCTGACGAGGATATCTCGACCGCATCCGCAGAAATGGGAATAATCCGTGCTTTGTATTTATCCTTATAGAGCTTTGTCTTTTCTGAAATACGAGCTTCATTTATCTTGTCATTTTCCCGCCTTACGTAGCATATAGTTGCAAGCTCGAATATACGCTCCGGAAGGTACCATTCCGATAGAGTCAGAAACATATCTGTTCCGCAAAGAAAATACAACTCCCGATCATCGCCCGAAAGCTCCTCAAGCGTTACTGCCGTATAGCTTCTGCCGCCTCTGGATATCTCAATATCGGAAACCTCCGCTTTCTCCAAATGCGAAAATGCAAGGCGAGCCATCTCAAGACGGTCTTCGGCGGTAATCTCGCCGTCAATCCGCTTATGCGGAGGAAGAAAATCGGGAATGATTAAAAGCTTGTCCAGTTGAACCGATTCCAAAAAACGTTCAGCGGCCAAAACATGACCTACGTGAGGAGGATTGAACGTACCTCCGTAGATCCCGATCCGCATTTTTTTCATTAAAGCTCTATCCTTTTCTTTTTTACCGATTCTTTGTATAGCACAAATTTAGTACCGACGCAGGCAACCACGTCGCATCCGATCGCATCAGCGATCTCATCTGCCGCCTCTCTTGCTGTGTATCCGCTATTATCAAGTACGCGAGCCTTAATCAACTCGCGCGCCTCCAAAGCGTTTGCGATCTGCGTGCAGATTTCCTCGGATATTCCTCCTTTGCCTATTTGGAATATCGTATCAAGATTAGCTGCCAGCGAGCGCAAATAAGCACGTTGTTTACTGTTGATCATATTTATATCCTATTCTGGTTTATTATTCGTCCTGTTCAAACAAGGCATTAGCAAAATCATCGGGATCAAAGGGTTTCATATCGTCTATCTTCTCACCGACACCTATAAACTTTACGGGAATACCAAGCTCTTTTTTAACGGAAAGAACAATGCCGCCCTTGGCTGTTCCGTCAAGCTTCGTAAGAATCAATCCGGTTATATTTGAAGCTCCCTTGAATTCTTTTGCCTGCATAACAGCATTCTGTCCGGTAGTTGCATCGAGAACAAGAAGAGTTTCCTTTGCACAGCCTGCAAGCTCACGACCGATCACTCGATCGATCTTTGCAAGCTCATCCATAAGATTTTTCTTATTATGAAGACGTCCCGCGGTGTCAACTATAAGCACGTCTGCATGCTTGCTTTTTGCCGAATTTATTGCATCGAATACAACGGATGCAGGATCCGCTCCCGCAGCCTGCTTTACAATATCGACACCGGCTCTCTCGCACCATACGGTAAGCTGCTCGGCAGCTGCCGCCCTAAATGTATCCGCCGCCGCAACGACGACCTTTTTCCCCTGCGATTTAAGCTCTGCCGATATCTTACCGATCGAGGTAGTCTTGCCTACTCCGTTTACACCTATGACAAGGATAACTGACGGCTTTGTATCAAGCCTCAGCGGCTCATGCTCACCGATAAGCTCACGAAGCATGCGGAACAACTCACGCTTGACGTCTTCGGACTCTTTTATATTGTTTTCTTTAACGATCTCGCGAAGCTCATCGAGGAGCTCTTCTGTTGTATTTACACCGATATCCGCAGATATCAGCAGCTCCTCAAGCTCCTCAAAAAGCTCCTCATCAACCTTTCTGAAGCTCTTAAAGAGATTATCAATTTTTCCAACAATTGCGCTCTTCGTCTTTGAAAGACCGCTTTTCAGTTTATTAAAGAACCCCATCCAAAAGTTCCCTCTGCTTTCCTTCTATTTCGTTTACGTTCAGCTCGATAGCCTGAGATATTCCTCTCTGAGGCATCGTAACACCGTAAAGCCTGTCACCAATCTCCATTGTGCCGCGACGGTGAGTAATAAGAATGAACTGCGTTCCATCGTCAAACTTCTTGATATACTCGCCAAATCTGAATACGTTGACCTCATCAAGTGCAGCCTCTATCTCGTCAAGTATACAGAATGGCGTAGGGTTAACCTTAAGTATGGCAAACAGAAGTGCGATCGCAACGAAGGACTGCTCTCCGCCCGAAAGAAGCGAAAGATTTTTGATTATCTTGCCGGGAGGTGCCGCCTTAATCTCGATACCTGTCGTCAAGACATCCTCCGGATCAACCAGAGAAAGCTCAGCATTTCCGCCGCCGAACAACTCCTTAAACGTAATACCGAAATTCTTGTTTATAGCCTCGAATGCCGTTATGAAGCTGACTCGCATTTCTTCCTCAATACGGCTGATAATACCCGTCAACTCATCGTATGAGCTCGAAAGATCGACAAACTGAGTGTTAAGAGAATCATACTGTGACTTAACGTCGGCATATTCCTCGATCGCATTCGGATTGTAGTTTCCGAGAGAACGAAGCTTTGCCTTGCAAGAAGTTTGCACAGCGGCTATCTCCTCTCGGTTCTCCTCAGTTACGGGCGGATATCCGAGTTCAACCGCATCTTCATAGGTCAGCTCATAATCATCCCACAGCTGTGAACCAAGCTTATCCTGCTTTTCGAGGAAATGATTATAGGCATTCTCGTTCTTGATCATTGCCTCATAGAAGACCTGTCTGCTTGCATTCTTTTCCTTAGTTTTCTCACGAATTGTTGCAAGTTCACGCTCAAATTCATCGCTTCCGCTTTCTACGTCACGGCGTTCCTTATTCAAACGTTCAAGTTCAGCTTCAAGAGCTTCATACTCAGCCTTATTTTCTGCTTTAATGTTATCAATGTTGTCACGCTTTGACAGAAGCTCCTCAATGCGTTTGTTCTGATCCGCCTTGTCGGATTCAAGATCGTTTATCTGAGACTGAATATTCTCAACAATTAGCTTAAAACCCTCTATATCCTTGCGTGTCTCGGTAATTCGGATATAAACATCGTTTGCCTTCTGTTCAAATTCATCACAGCGCTCGTCGAGAATGCCGGTTTCAGCACTCTTTTCCTCGCGGAATTTCTTGAGCGCGGCAATTCTCTCTTGAGTTGCTTCGTATTCGGCGACAAGGCGAGTAATCTCCGCCTCGGCTACAGACTGCTGACCGATCAAATTGTTAAAGTCGTAGGTAAGTTTTTCAATAATATTTCTGTTCGCGGAATATTTAGCATTGGCATTATCTAAAGCCGCAAACTGAGAGCGAGAAAGAGTTAAAAGCAGTTCTTTCTCCTGCTCGGCATCCTTCATAGACTCCTGATTGTTTTTAATTGCTTCATTTATCTCAGAAATCTTTTTGCGCTGAGAATCTATTTTTACCGAAAGAGCCTTTGCACGGTCACGAAGTGTGGATATTTCCGTAAGCCTGGTAAGAATTCCGCTATCCCTTTTCGCGCTACCGCCGGTGAAGGTCCCGCCGGCATTTATGATCTGACCGTCAAGTGTTACAAGCTTGACCTTGTAACCAAGTCTCTTTGCCGCCGCGGATGCATTGTCAATGTTATCAAATACGACGGTACGAAGAAGCAACCATTCAATTATTGAACGGTACTTAGCGTCGGAATTTACAAGCGTATCTGCGCGCCCTACGTAGCCCGGCATCTTTGCGGTCGATCTGACCTCTTCTGTCTCAGTCTGCGGTCTGATCGCGGTTATGGGACAGAACGTTGCACGACCTGCATTAGCGCGTTTGAGCGCACCCATTGCCGCCTTCGCCATTTCCTCGTTATCAACTACGATATTCTGCAAACTTGAGCCAAGTGCGGTTTCAATTGCCGTAATGTATTTTTTGTCAACGTTAACAAGCGAAGAAAGGGGACCGTATATCTTTCCCGATCCGGTAATTTTACCCGCACCGTACTCGCGCATTACAAATTTAATGCTCTCATGATATCCCTCAAAATGCTCTGTCATGCGCTGAAGCATATCAGCTCTCTGTGTAAGCGTATCGTGCTCAACGGAGTAGCTGTTAAGCTCGGAGGTAGCCTGCTCTCGCTCCGATAAAAGAGATTCAAGCTCGTCCGACGACACTGTGATTATCTCATCCTTTTCGGCTATCTTTGCTTTAAAGCCTGAAGCATTTTGCTCGCATCTGTCTGCTTCTTTTTTAAGCTCGGCTCCCTCGGCCTCGTACTTCTCTATTTCTTTTTCAATATCAGCGGATTTTGTATTGTCGCTAATCTTCGAGTTCTTGAGAACGTCTATTCTGATCTTAAGATCGGTTGCGGCATTTTCCTCTACTGTAAGCTCATCCAGCGCTTCATCAAGACTATGCTTTGCCTCAGCAACCTGATCGCAAAGCTTCTGTTGCTCTGAAAGGTACTCAAGTCTGGTATCAAGAAGCTTTTTAAGACTTGCCTCAAATTCGGCAACCCGCTCGTCATACCCGCGTTTCCTTTCTTCAAGAGCCGAAGCGCTTATCTCGATTTCTCCTATTCTGTCCTTAGCATGCTTTATAAGCTCTGCAGAATGTCTGAAATCCGAATCAGCCATCTGCAGCGCACTGTCAAGCTCGTGAAGCTTATTATCGGTCTCTCTGATCTTCATAATAAGTCTTTCCGACATAAGACGGTTTGACTGCGCCTTCTCATAAAGATTGTTACCCTGCGACTCCAGATCGGATATCAACTGATCCAAAATCTCAAGCTCATGCTTTGAAAGCTTCCATGCATTCTCAGATTTTTCAATATCATCAATTATCTTTTTGGTATCATAAAGCCAAAGAGATACGTCTGCGCGCTTTTTTTCTTCGTATATTGCCAGACCCTTGCGTGCCTTCTCAGCTTCCTTTTCAAGCGGAACAACCCTGTCCTCAAGCACGGATAGGATATCCTTTACACGGTCAAGGTTTTCCTGCGTTGCCTTAAGCTTTCTCTCGGACTCCTCTTTTCTGTGACGGTATTTTGATATACCTGCCGCCTCCTCAAATATCTGACGGCGCTCGTCACTCTTTTTGGATATGATCTCAGCAATTTTTCCCTGTCCGATTATTGAATAGCCCTCGCGTCCTACACCGGTGTTCATGAATAGCTCGTATATATCGCGCAGTCTTTTCTTTTCACGGTTGATAAGATATTCGCTTTCACCGGTTCGGAAATATCTTCTCGTTACGGTAACCTCGTCAAATTCCGAATCAAGACGGTTAACGGGATCGGTGTTGTCAAAGGTAACGGAAACCTCGGCAAATCCCATTGGGCGCCTATCATCCGTACCTCCGAATATAACGTCCTCCATCTTGGTTCCGCGTATATTACGGCTCGAAAGCTCACCGAGAACCCATCGCATCGCATCGGAAATATTTGATTTTCCACTTCCGTTAGGACCAACTATTACAGTTGCACCGCGCTCAAAGGAAAGCACCGTTCTATTTGGAAATGACTTGAATCCGTGTAGCTCGAGTGTCTTTAAATACATATGTTTACCTTTCTATTGAAATGCAATATTCATCGAGCATATCGCTCTCTGAAAAAATTATGTTCGACAAATTAAATTCTGCACAAAGGCGCAGTTTATTCTTCTTTTTCTGTCCTATTGCCTTAGACAGAGATCCAATATGCACGTTTATATTAATAGATTCGCCGTGCTTTATTCCGGCTTTAACAATCTCATCGCGAATCAAACCGTAATAAACCTCGTTGATTACAAGCTCACCGAGCGCAGAATGATTAGGTCCTGCGTAATATGTGTCTCGCGACGAAAGATTTTCAGACGAGCATAATCCGATACGGATAACGTCGATGCCAGATTCGATAAACCTTCTCATTACAGCCGCAGAGCGCGCTACCGCCTCGTCTGTTGAGAGCGGGGTATACTCGCCTCGCTGCGCCATATCACACAATTCTGTGCCGTAAAAAACAACGGTAGGATATATTCGCGCTCCACAAGCACCGCTCGAAATGATAAATTCGCAGGTTTTAAGCTCGCGGCGGAGATCGGATAACGGTAATCCTATCATCATCTGACCGATCAATTTAAATCCATGCTCCACTATCAACCGACACGCTTCCTTTTCTGCTTGAAAATCATGACCGCGCTTCGTAGATACAAGAACCCGGCTATCTGTGCTTTGAAGTCCAAGCTCAATAACTGTTACCCCATACTTCTTTAGGATCATCAAAATATCCTCAGAGATATAGTCGGGACGAGTTGAACAACGAATTCCTGCCACTCTTCCAGATACCACGTATGTATTTGCAATTTGAAGCAGGCGCACCATTACCGCTCTTTCTATTCCGGTAAAGGAGCCACCGAAAAAAGCAATCTCCACGGTTTCATCACCTTCGAGAGTTGAAAGCGACTCGTCTATAATTCCGACAAGACTCTCGGGATCGAAGCTCTGAACACCCGAAATGGTTTTTTGATTGCAGAACACACACTGATTCGGACATCCTAGATGCGGAATAAATATAGGAATATTCACATGTCGGTTCATATGTTTACACCAAACAAACGAAGCGCAACCTCCGCTGCCTTCATTTCCGCGTCCTTTTTACTTCCGGAAACTCCCGTGCCAACGCGGTTGTTATTTACCATCGCCGCAACAGTAAATATCTTATCATGCTCCGGACCGCTTTCCTCAACAACAACGTATTCAAGTATTGCAGCCCCATCCTTTTCAACAAGCTGTTGAAGCATGGTTTTGTAATCAGCGCGATGCATTTGAGGTGCCTGCTCTATTTCTGATGACATAAGATTTAAAACGATCCTCTCAAAGACTGCGCGCTCTTTACGGGAATCAATGTATACAGCTCCAAACAGCGCCTCAAGAGCATCTGCAAGAACCTTTGGTCTTGTTCTGCACTCGGTAATTTCTTCGCCTCGACCGAGATTGATATAATCGCCCAGATTAATTTCTGCCGCAATTTTAGAAAGCGTTTTTTCACAAACAAGCCGTTGCCTTATTTTTGTAAGTGTTCCTTCGCTCTTGTTTTTGAAATTCTCGTAAAGATATTCAGATATAACGATTTCAAGAACGGCATCACCGAGGAATTCAAGTCTTTCATTAGATGTAAAGTTAAGTCCTCTGCTTCTCTGTTCATTTGAATATGATGAATGCGTAAGTGCCGTTTCAAGAAGCTTTATATCAGAAAATTTGTATCCGATTCGTCTTTCAAGCTCGTCAAATTCCTTTCCAATAGCCATGAAACGTCACTCCTTTCTTAATTCTGATCGTACATTCTCTCTGCTTCCGCAAGAATCTTTTTATCATCGTAATCCTTTGCGAATATAGTTATATCTTCATTTATTCCTGTCTCGACAAAATGAATTGCCTGTCTGACGGCATTCTTAATTGCCTTTGCATCTGATGAACCGTGAGCCTTTATAACGGGCTTACAGATTCCGAGAAGCGGCGCGCCGCCGTGCTCCGAGGTGTCGAATCTGTGCTTGACCTCGCTTAGCTTTTCTTTCATAGTAAGAGCAGACACCATGGTCGCAATATTGGTTTTAAGTATATCCTTGAGCAAGCCCATCATAAACTTACCCATTCCCTCAACACACTTAAGAAATATATTTCCCGTATATCCGTCTGTAACAAGAACGTCGCATACGCCAAACGGAACTTCCTTAGATTCAACGTTTCCAACAAATTCAAGACCGCTCTCGCTAAGCACCTGGTAGGATTCTACCTGTAGAGCATTTCCCTTATTGTACTCTGTTCCGTTATTAAGCTGACCGACCCTCGGACGCTCGATACCGTAGATCTTTTCCATATATTTCGCGCCCATAAAGGCGAATTGCGATATATTATCCGACGTAACCGTGAGATTGGCACCGGAATCCATAAGTAAAACGGGATTAGAAAGCGGAAGCACAGAAGCAATCGCGGCTCTATTGATTCCGACTATTCTACGAACTATAAGCGTAGCACCTGTTATCAATGCACCCGTATTGCCCGCGCTGACGAAAGCATCAACAGCTCCCTCGGAAAGAAGCTTCAGACCGCGGCTCATTGAAGAGTCGCGCTTTTCGCGTACAACGCACATAGGCTTGTCTTCCATCGTGATTACGGACGTTGCATTTATAATCTCAATTTCTGAAAGATCTATATCATTTTTTACAGCGACGTCTGAAATTACATTTTCATCACCTATAACTGCGATATCATGGTCACTGTATTCCTTTGCCGCAAAGGCGGCTCCTTTTATCATTTCGAGCGGCGCATTGTCTCCGCTCATTACGTCTACAAGTATTTTCATATCAAGTAAAGAAGTAAAAATCCTTTTCAATTATTTCAAGGGAACGTGCTGAGTATGCTTCGTTTCTGTACTTCTTTCCTCCTTTTACTTTCTTATCAAGGGGAGCAATTATTCCAAAGTTAGCATTCATCGGCTGGAAGTTTGAACTTACACCGCCTTCCGAAACATAGTGTGCCAGCGCGCCGATCTCGGTTTCTTTCGGAAAAACGATGGGTGGCTCACCAAGAGCCAAACGAGCTGCGTTGACACCTGCCACGAATCCGGACGATGCAGATTCGACGTACCCCTCAACTCCCGTCATCTGTCCTGCAAAGAATAGCGCGGGATGTTTGACTGTAGAGTATATCGGTGTCAGAATGCCCGGAGAATTAAGGTAGGTATTTCTATGCATAACACCGTATCTGAAAAATTCTGCATTCTCAAGTCCGGGAATCATTCTAAAAACTCTTTTCTGCTCGGCAAATGTAAGATGAGTTTGGAAACCGACTATATTATACATAGTTCCCTCTATGTTTTCTCTCCTGAGCTGAACGGTTGCAAATGCATCCTCGCCCGTATCGGGAACCGGAAGTCCTACGGGCTTCATCGGGCCGAACCGAAGGGTATCATACCCCCTGGATGCCATTACCTCAACTGGCATACACCCTTCAAATACAGTCAGATCCTCCTGAAGCTCCTTATCAAACGCCTTCAATGGTGCCGCCTCGGCATTTATTAGCGCGTTATAAAAGCTGTCATATTCTTCTCTGTCCAGCGGACAGTTCAGATAGTCATCAGGCGATCCCTTTCCATATCTTGAAGCAAAATACGCCTTACTAAGATCAACTGTTGAAAAATCAACTATCGGAGCAGCTGCATCAAAGAAATGGAGCTCCTCACCTCCGGTAAATTCCGAGATAGATGATGCCAGAGCCTCACTTGTCAGAGGTCCTGTCGCAATAACAGTTACTGTATCTGAATCCGGCTCAAGCTTCGTCACTTCCCCCTCAATCACCGTAATTAAAGGATGATTTTTAATTTTATCAGTTATATAGGAGCTGAATAAGTCGCGGTTTACAGCCAGCGCACTTCCCGCCGGAACCTCAGTGGCATAGGCAGCCTCCATAATAAGTGAGCCCATCCTTGTCATTTCCGCTTTTAAAAGACCAACAGCATTATTAAGTTGATTTGATCTAAGGGAATTAGAGCATACAAGCTCAGCAAAGTCGCCGCTGTGATGTGCGGGAGAAAAGCTTTTTGGCTTCATCTCGTAAAGCTCTACACTTACGCCCATCTTCGCAGCCTGCCATGCCGCCTCGCATCCTGCAAGTCCTGCGCCGACAACTCTGATCTTTACATTCTCAGACATCATTCTATCACCGACATTTCTTCGTTACGCTTATAATCGCATCCCTTACTTTTACAAACGACCTGTTTACGGCTCTTCCGATAGTAAAGCATATCACCGCATTCTGGGCACTTTTCTATAAGCGGCATATCCCAGCTTGAAAAATCGCATTCGGGATATTTCTCACAGCTATAGAACAAAGTGTTCCCGCGACCGTGGCGCGCAAGTATTTTTGATGTGCATTTTGGGCAAGGAACGACGAGCTCGGTGGTTTTCTGCTTCGTAAACGTACATTCGGGATAACGTTCACAAGCATAGAACACGCCAAATCTTCCGCGTTTCACGAGCATTTCCGAGCCGCAAAGCTCGCACTTGAATCCTGCAAGCTCCAGCTTGGGAGCTTCCCTTTCAATTATGTTTCCGTTCTTATCGAGAGCTTTGGTATTCCTGCATGAAGGATATGAAGGGCAAGCCAAAAATCTTCCGTAGCGTCCGTTCTTATATATCATTTTTGCGCCGCAATATTCACATACTACGTCGCTTTCCTCTACTTCCTGAACAAGCGAATAGCTCTTTTCAGATACGGAAGCTGCTTTAAGATCCTTCTCAAACTTTTTGTAGAACTTATCAAGAACGCTATTTATGGTATTATCATTATTCTCAATCGAATCAAGCTGCGTTTCCATTTCTGCCGTAAACTCATAATCTACGATATCCGGAAAATTATCGCACATAAACTCGGTAGTTGCTTCCCCAAGCGGAGTCGCAACAAGAGCTTTACCATCGCGTCTGATATACTCACGTGCAATTATTGTGGATATGATCGTAGCATAAGTAGACGGTCTGCCTATACCGTTTTCCTCGAGGAATTTAACGAGAGAAGCTTCGGTATATCTGGGAGGTGCCTCGGTAAATCTCTGCTGTTTATCAATGTTTTCAAGCAAAAGAATCTGATTTTTCTTTACGTCAGGGAGCTTTGAAAGATTAACGTTTTCCTCGTCTGTATCCTCGTCAGCGCTTTCATACACCGCCATATATCCGCGCGATTTGATTATATAACCCCCTGCTTTAAATAGGTAACCCGAATTCTCGATATCAAGCGAAAGAGTGTCAAGAACGGCACCCTGCATCTGGCTTGCTAAAAAGCGCTCCCAGATAAGCTTATAA
>JAZRUS010000041.1:0-24845 GCA_045652665.1 Eubacteriales bacterium
TAAATCCTCAACTCCTTGGCTCACAGAACGACATGGCTACGATCCGACTTAAATACGAACTTGAATCCATCGGGAGAGAGTGAGAAGAAGTCCTGAGCATTTGGATCGTCAAGAGTTGCGGGATCAAAGTACTCGTTTTCAGTAGTTGCTCTGCCGTTATTTCCACCGGCACCGTTGATAAGAATATCGCAAATGCCGAATTCCTTATCAATGATTGTCTTCGCTTCTTCCAGACTTGCTTTTTCAAGGCAGTTTGTTTTGATTGCGATTGCACTTCCGCCGTTGTCTCTTATCTCTTTTGCAACAGCCTCTGCCGCATCAAGATTTATGTCGAGAAGCGCAACCTTCGCGCCGCAATGCGCCATTGCTTTTGCGAAATCGGAGCATAGAACGCCGCCTGCGCCGGTAACAACGGCACACTTGCCGCTAAGGTCAAGATTAAAGGGGATTTTCATTTTCTATTTCCTTTCGTTTTGCTAAACGTTTATATTCACCCGATTAAAACTTATCCTTTGCATTGTCGAAGCGGTTTATGCTTTTGGCAAACTTTGTCTGAAAAACGGGTTTCTAATAGGGGTAAATTTTGCGCCAAGCAGTATGGCGCTTTATTTTAATTCAATTTTAACATACCGAGAATACGATTTCAATACCTTTCTGTATTTTTTCATTGTAATCATTGCAAAAACTATTGCAAAAATTGACCACATATGATAGAATATATTGTAATAAAAAGTATACCCGGAGAAAACTAATGAATAAGTCAGTGAGATACAAAAGCGTTGTAGGCGACGTATATTTCAGATATTCAAATTGTACGGTTGAAGAATCAAAGCCTGATTTTAGGCACTGTCATGACGGTTATGAGATCCTTTACGTAGTTGATGGATGCGGAAAATACGTTATTGAAGGTGCTGAATATATTATCAGACCGAGAACCATTCTCTTTGCTCCCCCTTTTTCTTATCATGCGCTTAAGCTTGAGGATGAGGGGCAGTATGAGCGGTATGTTTTGCAATTCTTTTCAAGTGATCTTACGCCGGCGGCGCAGGAGTTCCTTTCATCACTTAATAAGAGTCTTGAGGGGATTGGATGCTATTATGCGGCAGATGCGCTTTCACCATCAATTTTTTCAATATTCGAGAGGTTTGAGTATGCTGACAGCCTTCCGGAGAGAGAGCGAAAGGAGTTCAGAAAGCTTCTGACCTCAGAGATAGTTTTGCTGCTTTCCGTTGCAACAAGAGAAAGCATCCCGCGCGACGAAGGAGAGCTCGGAGCTAAAGTAATAAAATATCTTAACGAGCACATTGACAAGGACGTGAGCCTTGATAGACTTGCGAAGCGCTTTTTCGTCAGCAAATATTACCTGTGCCGTGCTTTTAAAAAGCATAACGGAATATCTGTTCACGGTTATATAAATCAAAAGCGCGTTATGTATGCCAAGCAATTGATCGAGTCGGGTGAAACTGCATCTGCAGCCGCATACAGAGTTGGATTTGGCGATTATTCGGCATTTTACCGCGCCTACGTAAAGCTTATCGGTAAGGCTCCAACTTCACAGGAAGACAGAGGAAGCTCAGAATGAATTACAAATACATTGATAAAATTAATTCTCCTGCTGACCTGAAAAAGATTGCTGAACGTGATGTAGGTGCTGTGTGTGATGAAATCAGACGTTTTCTCATAGAAAATGTAGAGCGAAGCGGCGGTCATCTTGCTTCAAATCTTGGTGTGACCGAGCTTACGGTTGCCTTGCATAGGGTTTTTGACTCTCCTAAGGATAAAATTATATTTGACGTAGGACATCAGTCGTACGTTCATAAGATCATAACAGGTCGGAGAGAACGCTTCACAGAGCTGAGAAAAACAGGGGGGCTCTCCGGCTTTACCCTCACGCGAGAGAGCGAGCACGATCCGTTTGGGGCGGGGCACAGCTCAACGTCGGTTTCCGCGGCACTTGGATTTGCAGAGGCAGAAAGGCTTTGCGGCGGTGACGCATACTCAATCGCGGTTATCGGAGACGGGGCGTATACAGGCGGAATGGTCCATGAAGCACTTAATAATTGTGACCCTAAATTAAGGCTGATAATCGTCCTAAACGAGAACGGAATGTCGATTTCTCTAAATAAAGGAAGGTTTGCTTCATATCTTACCAGAGTCAGAACTTCAAAAAAATACCGCGGCCTTAAGCGTGGAACAAAATCATTGCTTTCCGGTGTTCCGCTTTTGGGAAAGCCGGTTGCACACGTACTGAATTATGTAAAAAACAAGCTAAAAAGCACCTTCCTTTCTCCTAATTATTTCGAGGCTCTCGGACTTTACTACATAGGACCGATTGACGGTAATGATTACGGTAAGGTTGAGCGTGTTATGCGTGAGGCAAAGGAGCTTGGCGGGTGTGTTGTCGTGCATCTTAAAACAATGAAGGGCAAGGGATATGAGCCTGCCGAAAGATCACCTGTCGGTTTTCACAGTATATCTGCGTCCGTGTCGGAGAAAAATAGCTTTCACGAGGCTTTTGCAGAAAAGCTGACCAAAATGGCAAATGAAGATAATTCTATCGTTGCAGTCACTGCGGCGATGGGAATTGGCACAGGACTCAATAAATTCGGAGAAGTGCACTGTGACAGATATTTTGACGTAGGGATTGCAGAGGAGCATGCTGTAACCTTCTCTGCCGGACTTGCAGCAGCAGGACTAAAGCCGTTTGTTGCAATATATTCTACCTTCCTACAGCGCGCATACGATAGTATAATACACGACGTTTGCCTGCAAAATCTTCCCGTAAAATTGATCGTGGACAGGGCTTCGCTTGCTGTTTCCGACGGAGCAACACATCACGGTATCTTTGACGTTTCGTTCCTTTCCGCAATTCCTTGTATCACCTTGCTTGCACCGATAACATACGGTTCGCTTGCGTATGCGCTTGAGACCTGTGTGGCGTCGAATGCTCCGGTTGCTTTAAGATATCCAAATCTTTCTGAGGATCAGCGTGTTTGCGATATCTTTTATCCCGACGGGGACTATAGTAATTTCGGTGTGAGAACAAGTTTTGCGGTTGACGACGTGCCGGATTATTTATTCATAACCTACGGAAGTATTGTAAGCCGTGTTATCGATGCCTATAATATCCTTATATCGCAGGGGCGACGTGCAGGCATAATTCTGCTTGAAGCACTTAAGCCGTACGGTCCTGTTGCCGAGAAAATTAAGAACTTTGTTTTGCGCGCGAAGAAGATACTTTTCGTTGAGGAAGGAATATTGTATGGCGGAGCGGGTATGCTTCTTCAATCAGAGCTTTCAAAGCTAGGCACATTGTCGGCTTCAAAATACGAGATATGTGCTATCGACGGTGAGTTTGCAAACCCGAATTCGAGATGCGATATATATGATTATCTCGGAATGTCACCGGATAGATTGGCGGAAAAAATATTGACCTCACCTCTTGAAAAAAACCACGAATAGATATATAATATATTATTATGGATATATTGTTTGATAATGCGGATGTTAAAAGACACGCTTCACTTGTAAAAGAGCTTATATCGACAGATAAATATGCTTGTGTGATAACGTTTGGATGCCAGCAAAACGAGGCGGACAGCGAGAAGCTGCGCGGTATGCTGATAGATATGGGATACAGTCTGACCGACGATCCGAGTATTGCCGATCTTATTGCGGTAAATACCTGTGCTATCAGGCAGCATGCGGAGGAAAAGGCGCTCTCTATGCTCGGTAGGTTTAAGCGTATGAAGGATGCTCGCCCCGAAATGATAATCGCTGTCGTTGGCTGTATGGCTGCCGAACCGCACGTTGCGGATATGCTGAAAAAGGATTTTCACTACGTATCCTTCACCCTTGAACCGTCAATGCTTCATAGATTTCCCGAGGCGGTTTATGACTATCTTTCTATAAGAAAGAGAAGTTTTGTATTTGGTACAAAGGAATATGGCATTGCAGAGGGAATAAACAGTGTGAGGCTTTCCGATCACCGCGCTTGGGTGTCGATTATGTACGGATGCAATAATTATTGTTCCTACTGTATCGTGCCGTACGTGAGAGGCAGAGAAAGAAGCCGAAGCTCACAGTCTATAATTAAAGAATGTGAAGATCTTGTTAAAAAAGGATATAAAGAAATAACCCTTCTCGGTCAGAATGTTAATTCCTACCGAGCAGATCTTGATTTTGCATCACTTCTTGAGAAAATTGCAAATATTGCAGGTGATTTTATAATTCGCTTTATGACAAGTCATCCTAAGGATGTTTCTGACAGTCTTATAGAAGTGATGGGGAAGTATAACGGTAAGATCGCACCGTATTTCCACCTGCCACTACAATCCGGCAGTGACAGAATTCTCAAAGCGATGAACAGAACCTACGACATCCAAGGTTTTCTACGTATTGTTGAGAAGCTTCGGAAAAGTGTTCCTTCAATTGCTCTGTCAAGCGACGTTATCGTTGGTTTCCCGAGTGAGAGCGAGCAGGATTTTGAGGATACGCTCTCTGTGCTTCAACATGTGGAATTTGATATGGTATACGCTTTTATATATTCAAGACGCGAGGGAACTCGCGCGGCTCTGATGGATGATCAGATTCCCGATGAGATAAAGAGTGCCCGCATGGCGAGACTGCTTGACCTCCAATGTGATATTTCTCTGAGGAAAAACAAACCGTATGTTGGGAAAGAGGAGCGTGTTTTAGTCGATTCAAGGGACCGTAAAGATGCCGATTGCTATATCGCAAGGACTCTGACAAATAAGCTTGTGCACTTTACCGCTGATACAAACTGTGTCGGAGAATTCAAAAACGTTAAAATTTCCCGCGCCGGAGCATTTGATCTTTTCGGCGAGGATGCAGAAAGGAATTGATAAAATGACGAAAATAATTGAGCTTGCTCACAATCTTGGTGAGGAGATTGCAAAAAGCGAGGAGATCAAAAAACTCAATGCCACTAAAGAAGCATTTGATTCCAATGAGGAGCTTCAGGCTAAAATGAGAGAATACGAAGCTGAAAGAATGCTTCTTGGACAGGAGTTTTCCAAAGATGCAAGTGAGGCTGATGAAAAGGCGATCGCAAACCTCAAGGCAAGAATGGAGGAGCTGACCAAGGAGATATCCGCTTCACCTGTTTACGTTGAATTCGCTAACGCACAGCAGGCAATGAACAATCTTATGGCTGAGGTAAATGCAGAGATCAAATTCTGTATTACCGGAGAGCGTCCCGAGACCTGCACGCACAATTGCTCAACTTGTAGCGGATGCTCGCATTGACCGCAAAATCTTAATCAGTTTTGAAACGGAGGATTCGTCATTATGGCAGAGGTCATAGAAAGACGAAATGAACTAAAAACCGTCACTCCAATGATGAAGCAATATCTTGAGGTCAAGGAGGAATATGACGGTTATATACTTATGTACCGCCTCGGTGATTTTTACGAGTGCTTTTACGAGGATGCTATTATTGCATCGCGCGAGCTGGAATTGACGCTTACAGCCAGAGATTGCGGCGACGGCAAGCGCGCGGCAATGTGCGGCGTACCATTTCACAAGTCAGACGTATACGTAGGTAAGCTCGTGGAGCGCGGATTTAAGGTTGCGATCTGCGAGCAGGTTGAAGATCCCAAGGCATCTGTCGGTCTGGTTAAGCGTGAGGTTATCAGAGTAGTCACGCCCGGCACAATAACGGACGGAACGCTTCTTTCCGAAGGAAAAAACAATTTCCTTCTTTCACTTTGCTTCGGTCAGGGGGGCGTCGCGCTTGGTTTTGCTGATATATCGACCGGAGAGGTCTCTGCAACATATGTTTCCGGTGATGACGTAATCACACGTATAGAGAATGAGGTTGCGGCATATCAGCCTGCGGAAGCAATAATAAACGTTAAGACGTCGGAATGCGAGGACCTTGTAAAGTTTCTCGCAGAGCGATTCGGCACACTTGTGTCTGACGCTCAGAAGCGCCTCTTTGATTACGAAAAAACTCGCGAATCTGTCAAAAATATATTTCGGAGTGAGGCGGACAAGCTTACAGAGCCTGAAATGATAATGGCGGTTGGCGCACTTCTCGGATACATAAATGAAACTCAGAAAACAGAGGTCACCTTCGTTAAGGAGATCAACGTTTACTCAAAGGGGCAATATCTCGATATTGACATCAACACAAGACGCAATCTTGAGCTCACTGAGTCTATGCGTACCAAGGAAAAGCGCGGTTCGCTTCTTTGGGTTCTTGACAGAACTGAGACTGCCATGGGCGCGCGCTTGCTCCGTTCGTGGATACTTAAGCCGCTGCTTAATCCCGTCGCGATAGGAAAGAGACAGTCTGCTGTAGGTGATTTTGTAAAAAACGGTACGGTACGCGCGGAGCTCGCTCAGCTGCTTTCCGGAATGCTTGATCTTGAAAGACTTACTGCAAGAGCTGTTTACGGTACTGCAAACGCAAAGGATTTGCGCGCGATATGTCAGAGTATTCAAAAACTGCCCGAAATTAAATCCATTACTTCGAAACTTTCAAGTGAATCGGTCGTAAAAATAACGGATTCTATAGATACGCTTGAGGATATTGCCTGCTTGCTTGATAAGGCTCTCGTTGATAACCCGCCGTTTACTGTTCGTGAGGGCGGAATGATTCGTGATGGATTCAATGCAGATATTGATTATTACCGTTCAATTAAGAACAACGGTACCGATATCATGAATTCCATAGAGCAACGTGAAAAGGACGCAACCGGAATAAAAACTCTTAAGGTTGCGTATAACAAGGTGTTTGGATACTACATTGAAGTATCTAAATCATTCATAAACGATGTGCCCGACAGATACGTAAGAAAGCAAACCTTGACAAATTGTGAGCGATACATTACTCAAGAATTAAAGGAAATGGAAAATACCATTTTCACAGCTGATGAGAAGCTTGTATCACTTGAATTTGAGCTGTTCTCAAGTCTTAGAAATCTTATATCGGACAACTCTGACAGAATACGCAGAAGTGCCGCATTGGTTGCTGAGCTTGACGTTTACAGGTCTCTTGCAGAGGTGGCGAGCAGAAATTCATACGTATGCCCCGAAATAGATTTTTCGACTGACATATATATCAAAGACGGACGACATCCTGTGGTTGAAAAGTTTGTTACGGATAGTTATTTTGTACCTAATGACACCATTCTTGATACTGATAGTAACAGAATGATGATAATAACCGGACCCAACATGGCAGGTAAATCAACCTATATGCGTCAGGTGGCTATCATTACTCTTATGGCGCAGATCGGTTCATTCGTGCCCGCTAGAGAGGCTCGCATCGGTGCTGTTGATAAAATATTTACCAGAGTAGGCGCGTCTGACGACCTTGCATCAGGACAGTCCACCTTTATGCTGGAAATGAACGAGGTCGCTTCCATACTTAAGAATGCCACTAAACGATCTCTGATTATATACGACGAGGTCGGCAGAGGCACGAGCACTTTTGACGGTATGGCAATTGCACGTGCAGTTGTTGAGTATACACATTCAAAAAAAATCGGTGCTAAAACTCTCTTTGCGACGCACTATCACGAGTTGACGGATATGGAAGAACGCTTTGAGGGTATAGTAAATTACAATATCGCTGCTAAAAAGCGCGCCGATTCTATCATTTTTTTACGAAAAATAGTCAGAGGCGGTACCGATGATTCGTACGGAATAGAGGTTGCAAAGCTCGCAGGTGTACCGTCGGAGGTTGTGAAGCGCGCGAAGGAAATACTTGCCGAGATTGAAAGCGGCTCGGTCATATCACTCCCCAAGAGTGCAAAGAAAAAGTCTGAGGAGCCGGAATTTGACCTATTTTCCGCTGTAGTTGCATCAAAGGACAAGGAAGCGGCAGATAAAATACGCTCCATCGATATTAATACGCTGACTCCGATAGAAGCGATGAACGTTCTTTACGAGGTAAAAAAGCTTCTTTCAGAGTAGTAAACCCGAAAGGAATTATTTATGGGAAAGATCAACGTGCTCAGCTTTGAGATAGCAAATCTCATTGCCGCCGGGGAGGTTGTAGAACGCCCCTCGTCTGTGCTTAAGGAGCTTATTGAAAATTCAATAGATTCAGGTGCTACAGAGATCATCGCGGAGATCAAGCGCGGCGGTGTTGCTCTGATAAGAGTAACCGACAACGGTTGCGGTATGGAGAAAGAGGATCTTCCCATATCTCTTAAGCGGCATGCTACGAGCAAAATAAAGGAAAAAAACGATCTTAATTCCATTATGACGCTTGGTTTCAGAGGCGAAGCGCTTGCGGCTATTACATCTGTATCCTCTCTCACGATCATAAGTAAGACAAAAACTGCGGATATCGGCTGTATGCTCACTGCTGAGGCAGGAAACATAGTTGATATATCTGAGGTAGGTGCCTCAGACGGAACGACTGTAGTGGTTGAAAACCTCTTTTATAATGTTCCGGCAAGACGTAAATTCCTTAAGAAGGATTCCACAGAGGCAATGAACGTGACTGCGCTGGTTGAGAAGGTTGCGCTTTCACGTCCAGATATATCTATACAGCTTTTGGTTGACGGTGAAGAAAAATTCAAAACACCCGGCAACGCAAACCTTCTTGATGCGATATATTCTGTGTTCGGTAAGGAGTTCTCATCAAAGCTAATAAAGGCCGAGGGGATTGCAAACGGAATTAAGGTTCATGGATATATCGGACGCAGCGATAACGTAAGAAAAAACCGTAATTTGCAAAACGTTTTTATAAACGGCAGATATGTGAAAAGCCTTACTGCAATGGCAGCTATTGAAAAGGCATATACTTCTTACATTGCGCCCGAATGCTTCCCGACGTGCGTACTGTTTCTCGAAATGAGTCCGGGGATCGTTGACGTTAACGTTCATCCGGCTAAGCTTGAGGTGAAGTTTTCTGACGAGAGGATTGTTTTTGAATCGGTTTATTATACCGTGAAAACAGCACTTGAGGAGCACGAATACCGTCCCGAGCTGATCCTGGGCGCAAAAAAGCAGAGCGATACAAATTACGTGAATGCTTTTGTTCCCATCGGTCAGGACACCAAGGGAGAGCAGATATCCATTCCTGCAATTAAAGACAGTACTGCAAAAAGGACGGAAAGTGCCTTCTACTCAAAAATAAATTATGCAAAGCCTGAGTCGGTTAAAAGAAGCAGGGACGATTCGCAGGAGAGACCTATATCTTTTTCCAGTCCCTCATCCGGTCTTAAGAATCTTCCTTCAAGCGAAGCTGCTACAATGACGCCAAAGGATTCTATGGAGCTTTTAGAGCGATACAGGTCTGCGCCGTCAAAAGAGGTTTTGCCGTCTGTAGTAAAAATACCTGATTCTAAGACTGAGCCCGAACAGGAGGCTCCCGTGCATAAGATAATAGGTGAGGCGTTTGACTGTTACGTAATGGTAGAGCGTGACGGTGAATTGCTGATCATTGATAAGCATGCGGCGCATGAGCGTGTAATATTTGAGGATCTTAAAAAGAATAACGAGAAGGACGGCAGAGTTGCCTCACAGACACTTTTGCTTCCTATATCGGTCATTCTTAATCCCGATGAGCTATCAGCTGCCGTAGAATTTGCGAGTGAGCTTTTGGCGGTTGGATTTGAGTACGAAGTAAACGGGAAATCGGCTGATATAACTGCGATTCCCGATGCGATTGGTGCTTCGGATGCCGAGACGCTTTTTGTAAAAATGCTTGATGAGCTTGTTGATGGCAGGGGAAATCCGCAGATAACCGAGGCAATAAGGCGTGAAAGGTCGCTTTACCAAATTGCGTGCAAGGCGGCGATTAAGGGCGGACGGGTATACGACCGTGCGATAATCGAATGGCTTGTTCGCAAGGTTTTGCTTATTCCGGACATTACCGTTTGTCCTCATGGCAGACCGATTGCATATAAGCTTACTAAAAATGAGCTCGACAGACAGTTTGAGCGAATTAAATAGAGTTGGAGAAATAATGGGGAAATTTACACTTTTAAAAACCGAGGGGAAGGCGAGAAGAGCACGGTTTGAGACCGTTCACGGAACTATAGAGACACCTGTTTTTATGAACGTTGGTACTTCTGCCGCAATAAAGGGCGGCATATCCACGGATGACCTCAAAGAGGTTAACTGCCAGGTAGAACTGTCGAATACCTACCATCTTCATATTCGTCCCGGTGACGAGCTGATATACAGAATGGGAGGTCTTCATAAGTTTTTTAACTGGGATAGGCCGGTGCTTACCGACTCAGGAGGATTTCAGGTTTTCTCGCTTGCAAAGCTTCGTAAGATAACGGAGGAAGGCGTTGCATTTAATTCCCACATGGACGGCAAACGTATATTTATGGGTCCCGAGGAATCGATGCGAATTCAGTCAAATCTTGGCTCAACTATAGCAATGGCGTTCGACGAATGCGTTGAGAATCCTGCTCCTTATCAATACGTAAAGGCGTCCCACGAGAGAACTATCAGGTGGCTCCACAGATGTCGCGCGGAACTTGACAGGCTTAACGCCAAAGAGGGCACGGTTAATCCCGATCAGATGCTGTTCGGAATCAATCAAGGCGGAACTTATGACGACCTTCGTATTCAGAATATGAAGGAAATAACCGAGATCGAGTGCGACGGATATGCAATAGGCGGACTTGCAGTCGGAGAGGATACCGACGTTATGTATCACATTATTGAAACCGTTGAGCCGTATATGCCTAAAGATAAACCAAGATATCTTATGGGAGTCGGTACACCGCAGAATATTGTTGAGGCTGTTTACCGCGGCGTAGATTTCTTTGACTGTGTTATGCCGAGCAGAAATGCAAGGCACGGGAATCTCTTTACCTGGAAGGGGAAAATAAATCTTTTAAACGAAAAATATGCGGAGGATCCCAGACCTATAGCAGAGGAGTGTGCATGCCCTGCCTGCTCAAGATATTCGCGCTCTTATATACGCCATTTATTTAAGGCACGTGAGGCACTTGGTATGCGCCTTGCGGTATTACATAACCTCTATTTCTATAATGAGCTTATGCAGAAAATACGTGAAGCACTTGATGAGGGAAGATTCGAGGATTTTTATCAGGAGTACAGAAACGTACTTGCAGAGAGGCGCAAGGACTGATCGTTCGCATAAAAACAGGAATTAGTGTGTTATCCTTAACGGAGAACCCTCTAATTCCTGTTTTTTTATTTATTAAGATCAACTGTATGACCGTCGCAATGACCGTCAAACATTCCCTTCATATCGGCGAAGTAGTCGCCCGTATCGGTTCGTTTGAATCCAATTGCTCGCATAAGGCGTTCTTCGCCTGCGTTTTCGTCAGCTCGGCATAGGTGATTGCCGCACAGATCAATAAAATTCATTGTTGTACGGCCGAGGATGAACATCGCCTCAAAATCACTGTATCCTGTTCTCGGCATAAGTGTTTTTATGTATCCTGTGTCCTCGGTTATTTCAAACTGTGATATACCCATAAGCTCGCCGGTTTCCTGATCTGTCATAGAATATGCGAAGAGGCCTTCACAGTACTCTGCGCCACAGGCATCTGCATATTTTTTGTGTGTTTCTTTATCTTGTATTCCGGATATTTTAAACATAACGCCTCACTTGCTTAGTCCTTAGTGGATTTGTAAAGATAGTCTACTTCTTCTTTGGTTAGGTATCTCCACTTACCTGTCGGAAGGTTGTTCAGAGATAATTTTCCTATTGAGATTCGGGAAAGTCTCTTTACGGAGAGTCCGACAGATTCGCACATCTTTCGTATTTGTCTGTTTCTCCCTTCCATAAGCGTAAATTTTAGAACGGTGCCGCTCTCATCACATCCCGTAGCAATGACTGTAGCCGGTTTGATCTCGTAATCATCTATGATCATAGGGGAATTAAGGCGTTCTAGCTGATCCTCTGTAACCTGACCTGATACCTTAACTCTGTAGAGCTTGGACAGTGAGTGGCTCGGGTGAGTAAGCCGGTTTTTTAGCTCTCCGTCATCGGTAAGCAGGAGCATTCCCTCAGATATCAGGTCGAGGCGACCGACAGGGTATACTCGCGCATCAATTCCGTCAAGCAGATCTGTGACGCATTTTCGTCCTCTGTCGTCTGACGTGCTTGAGAGATATCCGCGGGGTTTATTCATCATTATGTATGTGTACTCGCGCTTTTCGTATAAGATTCTTTTGTTTCTGTAGCTTATAACATCCTTTTTTGGATCGATCTTCATACCTAATTCGGCAATGTGTCCGTTGACAGACACATTGCCTTTTTTAATTTCTTCTTCTGCGGCGCGACGTGACATTAGTCCGGCATCCGATATGAATTTTTGCAGTCTGATTTGTTCCATATTAATGTCCTTTATATATTACTTAAGGAAAAGAATTTTCTTTTTTTGACTGTATTTACGTTTTCCTCTGCTTTAAGCGGAACGTAAGCAACGGTTTCGCCGTTCACGGTGAAAATTACAACACCAAGTACGTCACCGCGCTCGATCGGGGCGGCGAAGTATCTTGACAGCTTAACGTGCGATTCAAAATCCGATTTTCCTTTATCGAAGATCATCTTGACCTCATCGGTGTTCGACACGGATACTGTAGGCATCTCACCGTTCAATATAGGGATCTCAAATGAGAATTCATTTGTGCGGCACAGGTATTTTGCTTCAAGGCGTGAATATCCGTAGTCAAGCAGTTTTGTGTGATCCGACCAGTCGCTTGGTGCATCTATCGTAACGCTTATCAGTGTCAGATCGTCCCTTTCAGCCGCACTGACAAGGCATCTTCCGCACTTTTTTGTATACCCCGTCTTCACACCTATGCAGCCATCGTAGCTTTTTAACATTTTGTTATGATTAACAAGCAATCTGCTTGTGGTAGAGCTTTCCGTACGCATTTTATAGGTCGACGCGATTTCTCTGAACGTATCGTTTTTAAGTGCTTCTGCGGTAATCACGGCAAGGTCGTGTGCTGTTGTATAGTGGTCCTCATCGTCAAGACCGTGCGGATTTGTAAAATTCGTATCCTTTAATCCGAGGTCTGCTGCCCTCTGATTCATAAGTGCCGCAAATTTATCAATACTACCGGATATTCTATATGCAAGCGCCGCGGCTGCATCGTTTGCGCTTTGAAGGAGCAGGGAAAAGATCAGATCCAGCGCATTCATTGTTTCTCCCGGCTTAAGATATATGGATGAGCCCTCAATGCCGATGGCTCTGTCATCTACAGCTATTTTTTCCTCCGGATCAAGAACCTCAAGCGCAATGAGCGCCGTCATAATTTTAGTCGTGCTTGCCATCCCAAGTCGCTGGTCTGGATTTTTCGTATACAGAAACCTCTCTGTTTCCGGCTCGTACAGTGCGGCAGATCTTGCACTGATATTTATCTGTTCCTCAGATGATATATAAATCGTAAACAGGGAAAAAATAAGTGCGAGAAGAAGCAGAAGAATTATGATTTTGTGTTGTTGATCATACATAACGGTTCCTCCGTGCATAGTTTTTGCATTCAGAGAAGCGTTATTCCGGAAGATTATGACAGAGAGTCTTTAATTTTCTGTATGATTTCGGGAGAGTGTTCAATAAACGACAGGGCGTGATTTAATCCGCTAGGCTCCGATTGCTCTATCGGAATAAGATTGATCTCCGCATTTTTGTTAATTACCAAAAATGCAAGCGGTGTAATTGAAACACCCGTTCCGCCACCGCCGCCGAAATTCTGATTTGAAGCAAGCTTTTTTTGCCCAAAATCGAGTCCGCCGCTCGCAAAGCCAAAGGAAACGCGGGAAACAGGAATTACGGTAACTCCGCTTGGGGTTTGTATAGGCGCTCCGATCGACGCGCCTGCATTAGTAAAGCTTTGTATTCCTTCGAGGGAAGCCTTGATTATTTCGCTCATCTTATTTTCAGACAATCCTATACTCCTCTTTTTTGATCCTTTTATTCTTGCAGTATGAGATAACGGCTATTATAAAGCTTATGAAAAGAGTTTTTAATCTAATGTCAAAAGATGGGTGAGACGGCTTGTTTTCTGTAGGGGTGATAAAAACGTCGTCCTCAGTTATAAGTATTCCTGATTTGAAGGAGATATATGATAGAATGACGGAAATAAGAGCGGATAGACTTTGAGCTTTGATAACATATTTTGCCGGATCGGCAGAATCTGTCGGAACATCTATATCTTGTACAGTTATTTCAGATCTTTTGAAGAGATGATCGAGTGCTCGCTTAATTGCGACGGCTTTTGTTATTCCGGTGCGTAGTTTTAGCGCCGCTTTTTTCTTTTTTTGTTTGTTTTTTTTGCTTTTTCGCGATGGGTATAAGGTGAATTCCATCATCAGAATATCTACAGTGACCACCATTTCACCCTTATACAGGAATCTGACCGTTACAGTCAGCGACAGTATAAGAAGTAATATTATAATAATGATGATCAAAAGCAGAATTTTTGCCATAAATGCTCCGTTTTGTCAGAAATTATGTAGGACAAGTTGGGGGGATTTATGCATCTGTATCGATATCCTCGTCTGCACTGGGTTCATCAAGCTCAAACTCTATCTGCGGAGCGTTTTCAATTACATCGTCATCAATACTTATCTGTTGGGTTTCGGTATCGGTGTCGTTTGATATCGTCTCTGACGAATCGTCAGCGGTTACTTTGGCTTTATCAAACACTGCCATAAGCTCGTCGCTCGTCTGAGGGAGGGAAGATAAGTCCTTAAGACCGAAGCAACGAAGAAAGTTCTGTGTCGTACCGTAAAGCATTGGTCTGCCGGGGGCGTCCATTCTTCCTTTAGATTCGATAAGCCCTCTGTCAAGCAGATTATTCATTGCATATGATGAATCAACTCGGCGAAGCGTATCCACAAACACACGTGTTACGGGCTGATTGTACGCTATAATAGCTAGTGCCTCCATTGATGAGGTTGATAGAGAACCGCTCTTTTTAATTCCCAATGCATTTCTTATCTCGGTAAGATAATATTGCTTCGTGCAAAGCTGGCAGGAGTCGGAAAAGGCGAGCATGATTACTCCGCGCGGTATTTTAGAGTCATTGTATACTGACGCATATTCATATACCTTCTCCTTGATCTTTGCAGGCGTCATATCAAATACTCTGCCTAGTGTTGAATAAGTTACGGGATGCCCCGCGGCAAAGAGTATTGCCTCAAGCGCTTCTTCAAAAACGACGAATCTTTCGGGTTCGGATGGGAATGCATCCGTATCAGCGGTCACACTTTCTCTTGATTCCTTTAAACCCTCGGACAGTTCGTTGTCATTTATTTCCTTGATTTCTTCTGTCATTTGTCGTTCTCCTTTTTATCCTCGGAGCTATCGTCGTTCGTGCTCGTACGGTCAAATTCGCTCTCGGTTATATCACCGGGAACGTAGTTTGGATTGAGCTTGAATTTCATTTCAAGACCGCATTCCTCGTATTCCACAACATCCTCAATATATCTGACGGTCGTTATGCTTATTCTGTGTATTTTAATTAATTCAAGCACTCCCATAAATCTTGCAACAAGCTCGGAGCGTGAATCTGCATCCTTCAATAGGAAGAACAGCGATGCTTCTTCCTGTTCTTCGAGCAAAAGACAGATTTCTTCTATTTTTTCCTCAACTGATACTATCTTATGCTTTATAAGGGGATTAACCAGCTCGGTGGGAGTCCTCTCAGCTTGCGCTATCTTGATTCTTCTCATAACCGCGTTGAGTGCTTTAATAAGAAGATCGGGGTCGAGATCCAGAGGCAGTCCTTTTTCCGGGGGGACTTCGTCAGTATCCTTAACGTAACGCGATGAGTACTCATCGTAAAGCGGGCGAAGCTCCTTTGCTGCAAGCTTTGCCTGCTGATAAAGGAGTAGGGCGTCGGCAATCTCTCGTCTCGGGTCGTTTTCCGTACCTTCCTCGTGGGGCAGTATCATTCGGCTTTTTATAAGCATAAGCTCGCTTGCCATAACGATGAAATCGCTTGCAATGTCAAGGTCCAGTCTTTGCGCTTCTTCAATATATTCCATATATTGGTCGCAGATCATTGCGATAGGAATATCTGTAATACTCACCTTGTTTTTGCTTATAAGGGTTAGTAAAAGGTCGAGCGGACCTTCAAATTGGTCTAGCCGGTATGTCAGTTGTTCAATCATGAAAACACCTCCGGTGAATCGAATTAGAAATTAAGGAAGGGGATGAGCTGCCAGAACGAGAGCATAAGATTTGATAGCTTTACGATGACGAAGCCGAGCATATCCGAAAGTGAGAAGATGCCTGCCAGGCTTGAAAGTATCGGCGTGTCGGCTATCACAGGGATCGAAAGCAGCGCGCTCTTTGCGATGTCACCGAACGCAAGCCAAGCAATCAGCCCCAGATATATCTGACGCTCGTAGCGCATAATTCCAAAATAGGTTTTTGGTGGTAGTACAACGTTAAGTATACGTGAGCCGTCAAGCGGGGGAATAGGTATAAGATTAAATATTCCTATTCCTATATTAATTTGATGGAATATGGCAACAAATGAGCATAAATTTAATGCAAGCTGATATGCAAAGTTAGATCCAAACGTCATGCGTCCAAACATGGCTGCAAGCAACAGATAAACGAGTGCTGAGAAAAATGCGGCTATGATGTTTGATAGCGGTCCGGCTAATGCTGTAATAGCGAATCCGCGCTTCGGATTTTTGAAGTTGCGTGGATTGATTGGAACGGGCTTTGCCCATCCGAATTTGAAAAGAACCATACAGAGCGCGCCAAAAGGATCCAGATGCTTTATCGGATTAAGAGTAAGTCTGCCAAGATTGCGAGCAGTATTGTCTCCCAGCTTATATGCCGCGTAAGCGTGTGAATATTCGTGTATTGTGAGTATGAGCAACACCGCAAGTGCGGACAGTGCATAGCTAACGATCTGATTCATACCGCAGAGCTCCTATCATTATGTGATTGAGTCCATAATTCTACTCCAAAGCAAATCCTTGCCGTCTCTTGTTACTGAAGAAAATGGAATTATCTGTATTCCCGTGTCATGGAAATAATCCTTGTCGAGATTATTAAGTGCTTCGTTCAGCTGTGCTTTTGAAAGTTTGTCTGTCTTGGTTGCAACGACGATGAAGGGCACGTCCCTCTCGATAAGCCAGTTTATCATCATTATATCATCCTCGGTCGGTCCGACTCTGATATCAATAAGCTGGATAACAAGCTTTAAAGCATCGTTGGAAGGATTTTTTACAAAGTAATCTTCCGTCAGCGTGCTCCAGACCTTTTTTGAATCCTTTGAACGTTTGGCATAACCGTAGCCGGGGAGGTCAACGATATAGAGCTTTTTATCTATGTCGTAGAAATTGATCGTAATCGTTTTTCCGGGTGCTGACGACACTCTAGCTAGAGATTTTCTTCCTATGAGTGTGTTTATAAGAGAGCTTTTGCCGACATTTGAGCGTCCCGAAAGAGCTATTTGCGGTTTAGGGTCTTTTGGAAATTGCTTGGGATTGCCTGCGGTCAATGCTATAACAGCATTATTGACATTAATTTTCATTTTGATACTCCAAAACTATTTTGCAAGTGCATATGTAAGCACTTCCTCTGCGGTTTTGCAGGGAATGAAATTAAGATGCTTCCTTGCCTCATCGTCAACCTCATCGAGGTCTCGCATATTATCCTCGGGCAAAATAACGGTCTTTATTCCTGCTCTATATGCGGCGAGCGTCTTTTCTCTGAGACCTCCGATTGCGAGAACGTTTCCTCTGAGAGTTACCTCACCCGTCATCGCAACATCCTTTTTTACGGGAATATTGCTAAGTGAGCTGACTATTGCCGTAACCATGGTTACTCCGGCAGAAGGACCGTCTTTGGGAATTGCTCCCTCCGGGAAATGAATGTGGATATCGCTGTTTTTATAGAAATCAGCCTCGATATTGTATTTTTTTGCTATTGTTCTCACGAACGAATGAGCTATCTTTGCGGACTCCTTCATAACGTCTCCGAGTGAGCCGGTAAGCTCAATTTTTCCGCTTCCTTCCATGGAAGCTACCTCGACCTTAAGAAGATCACCGCCTGCCTGTGTATATGCAAGTCCGTTGACAACACCGATTGGGTCCTTGCTTTCAAGCTTCTCGGGGATAACCTTGATCTTTCCGAGAAATTCAGAAAGGTTATTTTCCGTGATGGAAACCGATTTTGCATCTGTTTCTGCTATTTTCTTTGCGCTTTTGCGTATAAGCGAGGCAATTTCACGCTCAAGATTTCTAACGCCGGCTTCCTTGGTATAGCTCTTAATAAGCTCAAGTATCGCCTTGTCAGAAATACGGAACATTCTTTTTGTTATACCGTTGCGCTTTAATTGTTTGGGAACAAGATGATTCTTGGCAATTGCAAGCTTTTCGGAATCGGTATACGTCGAGAGCTCAATTATCTCCATTCTGTCAAGTAGCGGAGCGGGGATACCCTCGTAGGTGTTTGCCGTCGCAATGAACAGCGTGTCCGAAAGGTCGATAGGTATCTCCATAAAGTTATCTCTGAAGCACTTGTTCTGCTCGGGGTCGAGAACCTCAAGCAAGGCAGAGGTAGGATCTCCTCTGAAATCCTTAGCCATCTTATCGATTTCATCTAGAACTATTACAGGGTTTTCAACCTTAGCATTTATAATTGCTGTAACGATTCTTCCGGGCATTGCGCCAACGTAGGTTTTTCTATGTCCTCTGATCTCGGCTTCATCATGCATACCGCCGAGTGATACTCTTGCATAGCTTCTCTTGAGTGCCCTTGCAATCGAAGATGCTACGGACGTTTTTCCGACCCCGGGAGGACCTACAAGACAGATTATCTGATTTTTGACGTCAGGAGAAAACTGTTTCACAGCAACGAATTCAAGAATTCTCTCTTTAACCTTTTTAAGACCGTCGTGGTCTGCGTCAAGGGTGCGACGAGCGGCGTCTACTGTGACTGTATCAGTGGATTTTTTGCCAAAAGGGAAATCAAGACAGGTATCAAGATAAGTTCTGAGAACTGTACTCTCAGCCGCTCCAAACGGGGTTTTTGCAAGCTTTCCAAGCTCCTTGTAGAGCTTCTCGCGAATTTCCGCGGGAAGCTTTGCGGCTTCAATTCTTGATTCGTATTCCTTTATTTCGTCATCCTCGTCGTCGCCAAGCTCGGACTGTATTGCTTTTATTTGCTCTCTGAGAAAATAATCCTTTTGATTTCTGTCGATCTTTTCGCGCACCTGCATCTGAATTGAGTGCTCGCACTCAAGAAGCATAGCTTCTTCCTCAAGCGCTATTAGGAGCTTTTCAAGTCTTGCCTTATGAAGGAAGGTTTCAAGGACTGTTTGTTTGTTTTTATAATCAATAACAGCCGATGATGCAACAAAATCGGCAAGATAACCGGGAGAGGATATGGCTTCTGCTGCGAGACGCATTTCATCGGTGAAGGTTGGATGAATGTCCTTCAGAGGCATAAGGTGGTTTTTAACCTCATGCATAAGAGCTTCCATAGCAGAGGTTATGATAGATACCTTTTGCTCGTTTTTTAGTGTTGCATCAGCAGTAAGGAAGCCGGCAGATGCGTCAACAGAATCAATCTTTACTCTTGACAGACCCTCGAATACTACGGAGAGAGTGCCCTGAGGATTTTTAACTACGTGCTTTATTTCTGCAAGAACACCGACCTTATAAAGATCCTTTTCGGTCGGATCCTCCACGGATATGTCCTTTTGTGCGACCAATAGTATTTTTGCATCGTTTAGGGTTGCAGCCGCAGTGAATGCCTTGAGTGATATGGGTCTGGCTATTTCAATGCTAACCTGAACGGCAGGGAAACCGACAATGCCGCGAAGCGCAATAAGCGGCAGCTTTACTGATTTTATATCTGAATTGTTAATTGGCATTAGAATTACCTCGATACGATATGGTTTGTTTTGTTTGCTGAATTGCAATAAAAATTCATTATATTATAACATATCTTTTTGAAAAAATCCATAGATTTTATAAAAATTAAAAATATCTTAAAATTTACAAGATCGGTCGGATGTTGTGCTAAAAAATAAGGAAATAAACAAAGTGTAAAAAAACTCAAAAAAATCTCAAAAAAGGTATTGACAACTGAGGAAAATAATGATATAATACATGAGAAGTTAAGCTTTAACATCAAGCAGAATTTTCCGTTCTCACCATACCACAAGGGTGCGTATGGTTTATAATTCCCATAAATTTTAGATGGGTGAGTTATGTGCGTACGGAATTTTCTGTATGCATTTTTTGTTTTCGGAGGTACAAAACAATTAGCACTAACAACAACAGGGATCTGCTTATCAATGACGAAATCAAAGCTACCGAAGTAAGGGTTATCGGAGCTAATAACGAGCAGCTTGGTATCATGAAGCTCGAGGATGCAAAGAGCTATGCTTACAGCAATAACGTAGATCTCGTTCTTATCGTTCCCAACGCGGCACCTCCCGTTTGTCGGGCGATCGACTACGGCAAGTTCTGTTTTGAGCGTGATAAGAGAGAGAAGGAAGCTAAGAAAAAGCAGGTTATAGTTAAGGTTAAGGAAGTACAGCTTTCATGCCGCATTGAGAAGCACGATTTTGACACACGAGTTAACCATGCTAAGAAGTTTCTTGCAGAAGGAAACAAGGTAAAGGCGGTTGTTCGCTTTAAGGGGCGCGAAATGTCTCATATGGAGCTTGGCCGTGAGGTGATAGAAAAATTCCAAGAGGCCTGTGCGGGCGCAGGAGCTGCTGAGAAGAAGCCGATCCTTGAGGGCCGCTTCATGTCTATTATTCTTTCACCTGTAAAGAACGATAAGAAATAAGTATATTTTATAGATTCGCGAAGAATTTGTATGTATAAATTTAGGGTAATACCCAAGAAATAAAGGAGAAAAACAATGGGAAAAATCAAGACACATAAAGCATCTGCCAAGAGATTTTCTCTCACAGGAAGCGGCAAGGTGAAGATGTCTCACAACAATCACCGTCATAACCTCGGTCTCAAGACCGCAAAGCGTAAGAGAGGACTTCGCAAGGGCGCTATTCTCAGTGAGTGCTTTGCACCCACTTACAGAACCCTTATTCAAAAGTAATAAGGAACAAAGAGAAAATATTAAGGAGAAGATAAAATGGCAAGAGTTAAGGGCGCTATAATGACGCGCAAGAGAAGAAAGAGCGTTCTCAAGGCAGCTAAGGGCTATTGGGGCGCAAAGTCAAAGCATTTCAAGATGGCTAAGCAGGCCGTTCTTAAGAGCGGTAACTACGCATATGTTGGCCGTAAGCTCAAGAAGAGAGACTTCCGTAAGCTTTGGATCGCGAGAATTTCCGCACAGGCTAAGGTTAACGGTATGAACTACTCCACCCTTATGCACGGTCTCAAGGTTGCAGGCATTGATCTCAACCGTAAGATGCTTGCTGAGATCGCTGTTTACGATAAGGATGCATTTGCTGTTATCTGCGAAAAGGCAAAGGCAGCACTCTAATAAATTTCCCCGGTTTTCCGTAGTCGGCGAACCGGGATTTTTTAATAATTTTTTAAAAGAGAAACATTGAAATGATAATTTTACCCGAAATAATATCGAGCAGAAACAATCAAACTGTGAAATGGGCATCAACTCTCGCAACCAAAAAAGGCAGGGATAATTCGAGAGAATTTATTGCCGAGGGAGAGAAGCTGACCATTGAATCCTTAGAAGCAGGATTGCCGGTCACGCATATCTTTGTCAGAGAGGACAGATTTGACAGAATTATAGGATTGCTAGATCCGTTTCTTCGGAATGAAGTGTATTCTGATACGAAAATCATACGACTTTCCGAAGGGGCGTTTGATAAAATTTCTACCGAAAATGCGCCGCAGGGCGTGATTAGTGTAATAAAATATCTTGACTTTTTCCAATATATTGATATAATATATAAGGAAGGATTTTTTGTAACTCCGAATGAGAGAGTGATTATACTCTCATCAGTGCGTGATCCCGGCAATCTTGGTTCTGTCATACGCAGTGCAGCGGCATTTGGAGTTGATCATATAATTCTTACTGCCGACTCTGCAGATCTGTATAATCCTAAAACCGTCAGAAGCGCGATGGGCAGTCTTTTTCGCGTTAAGGCAACAGTCGTGGGGGATGTCAAAAGTGCTGTTGAGCGTTTGATAAGCGACGGCAGGCGTGTCTTTGCGGCAGAGCTTACGGAAACTGCGCTTCCGCTGTCGGAAGTTGGCATTTTGTCTACTGATGTTATTATCATTGGAAACGAGGGGCACGGCATTGATCCTGTGCTTTCTGCTTCTGCATCGGCAAGTGTTTATATTCCCATCTCCCAAAAAACCGAATCTCTTAACGCGGCTGTAGCCGCCGCGATATTTATGTGGGAGCAGGGAAAATAATTTTATGAGGGCGGATCGCTATGCTGTATAATGTTTGGCTGTCATTGGCTTGTACACCGGGTCTTGAGACATTTAAAAAGCTTTTGGATAAATTTCAGACGGCTGAGAATATATACAATGCAGAGGACAGCGCAGTTGCCGCATGTATTGGGGCAAAAGCACGTGATTACGAATCACTTATTGATAAGAGCACCGAAAAAGCGAAAAAGGTGCTTGATTTTTGTACAAGCCGAGGTGTTGGCATACTCACGTATTTTGATAATAATTTTCCATCCTCACTCAGAGAAATTAAAAATCCGCCTGTTCTTCTTTATTATAGAGGCAGGCTTCCGGATTTTGATAACGAGTTTGCTGTTTCGATCGTGGGTACAAGACGAATTTCTCCTTACGGCAGAAGAAACACGTTTTTAATTGCTAAGGATCTTGCGTATGCAGGTGCACTTGTGGTGTCCGGTATGGCAATAGGAGTAGATGGCGTGGCACATGCGGGTGCGCTTGCCGCCGGGGCGGCAACGGTCGCGGTAATTGGAAGCGGAATTGACGTTTGCTATCCTATCCAGCATAAGCGCTTAGCGAGGGAGATAGTGAAGGGCGGCTGTGTTCTTACGGAATATGCACCGGGTACCCAACCGGAAAGATTTAATTTTCCAACAAGAAACCGTATTATAAGCGGACTGTCAAAAGCGACTCTCGTGATGGAGGGAAGTGAAAGAAGCGGTGCGCTTATTACAGCACGGCATGCGGCGGAACAGGGGAGAAGTGTATATGCATTTCCCGGTAACGTTGGAAATAACAACAGTCAGGCATCGAATCTTTTGATAAAGAACGGTGCACGTCTGTTTACTTCAGCGGACGATATTGTTAGGGAATTCGAAATAAAATCCGGCGGTCATCTTAATCCTTTCAAGCTTGCGGAAAGTCCGAGGGTTGATATGGAGGCGGTACTGCGTAATCTCGAGGTTTCCTGTGTTTCTGCTGAGGATGACGTTTTCCGTCCCGCAAATTTACGCCGCCGTACACGTTCGGCGACAACAGTTAAAAATCATGAGCAGCAGGTGACTGTTCAGGATGATAACGCGAATGAGGATCGCATTTCCAGTGGATTTGATAAATCGCATCTGGCGCTTTATAAGAAAATACCTCTTGGCTCTGATTGCTCGATCGATTCGCTTATCGACGATGTGCATTCACTGAGAGACGTTATGCAGGGACTTTTGAAGCTCGAGGTTTCTGGCTTCGTTAAAATGCTCCCCGGTGATAGGGTCAAACGCAATATATAACGAAAGGTAGCGGCTTTTGCCGCTGAATCATATGGCAAATTTAGTAATCGTAGAGGCTCCCGCAAAAGCAAATACCATAAAAGGATATCTAGGCTCAAATTATAAAGTAATAGCGTCGAAGGGGCATGTCCGCGATCTTCCAAAAAGCTCACTCGGCATAGACGTTGAAAACGGATTTGAGCCGCACTATATTAACATTCGCGGTAAGGGCGACGTTATTAAGGAACTCAAAAGGGAAGCAAAGGCTGCAAAAAAAATCTTTCTTGCAACCGACCCTGACCGTGAGGGAGAGGCTATATCCTGGCATATTGCCGCACAGCTTGGTATTCCTGCAGATAAGGAGTGCCGTATTACTTTTAACGAAACAACAAAGAATGCGGTAAAGGAAGCAATAAAACATCCGAGAAAAATTAACGAAAATCTTGTTAACTCTCAGCAGGCAAGAAGAATACTTGACCGTATTGTCGGCTTCAGCCTCAGTGAAGTTCTTTGGAAAAAGGTAAAAAGCGGTCTTTCCGCAGGACGCGTGCAGTCTGTGGCTACAAGAATAATTACCGAGCGCGAAAAAGAAATACGCGTATTTGTTCCGCAGGAGTACTGGACGTTCGACGTAACCCTTCTCAGTGAGGGGGCTGAGCAAATAAACGCGCGCTTTTATGGTGATAGGCGTAATAAAATCAAAGTAGAGTGCGCTGATGCGGCAAATGAGATAGAAGGAAAGATCAAGAGCGGTAAATTTACCGTAACGCAGGTCAGACACGCGGAAAAGGTAAAACATCCTGCCCCGCCTTTTACGACCTCGACCCTTCAACAGGAAGCATCAAAAAAGCTTGGTTTCCAGACACAGAAAATAATGAAGATAGCACAGGAGCTTTACGAGGGACTTAATCTCGGCTCCGAGCTTGGAGGATTCCAGGGTCTGATCACCTATATGCGTACCGATTCACAGCGCATATCTCCGATCGCTCAGGAAGCAGCTGTTGAATATATCAGAGAAAATTACGGTGAATCGGCATTGCCCGCTTCTCCCAGAGTATACAAAAGCAATTCAAATTCTCAGGATGCACACGAGGCTATCCGTCCGTCAAATATCAATTTGCAGCCCAAGGATTTGCGCAAGGTTTTGACAAATGATCAGTATAAGCTTTATAAGCTTATCTGGGAGCGCTTTGTTGCAAGCCAGATGGAAAGCGCGGTTCTTGATACCGTTGCCATTGATATAGAAAATTCGGGTGCTATCTTCAAGACCG
>JAZRUS010000042.1:0-38010 GCA_045652665.1 Eubacteriales bacterium
TGGAAGCGCCTTTGCTAACGTTAACGGATGCTATGACTCCGTCGCACGGTGCGGGGATATCGTTTTCCATTTTCATCGCTTCAAGTACGCATACAACGTCGCCCTTTTTGACAGACTGTCCAACGCTTACTTTAACGTCGAGAATTGTGCCGGGCATGGGAGCAACAACCTTATTTGCGCCCTGATTTCCTGCGGAAGCAGGTGCTGCCTTTGGTGCGGGAGTTGCAGCGGGAGCTGCAACCGGTGCTGCAACAGGAGCTACGGGAGCAGATGCAACCTCACCGGCCTCTTCAACGATAACTTCATAGGTTGTTCCATTTACTGTTATATTGTATTTTTTCATTTTTAATTCCTTTCGTACAGTTTAAGTTTTATTTTCTTCTGAAGGATACTACCCTGAATTTAGCTCCGTTACCGGACTCTGCTTCAGCCATTGCAACTGCGGCAGCAATTACGGCAACTATTTCTGTCTCTGCCGTGTAGGCAGGGAGAACAGTCGCATTCGAGGGGGCGGCGGTTGTGGTAGTCGCCGATTCTTTCTCGTTTATCTTTCCAAATACCGATTTGAAAATAGAAAGAATAACGTAGATTATACCGAGAACAGCGAATACAGCAAGTATTCCGAGGAGGAACATTTTGCCGCCGAAGCTAAGTGCGTCTGTAAATCCAAGAGTTTCGTTATAATTTATTTCAAGTAACGTATTCATATTATCCTCCAAAATCAAAGAGGAAGTATCTTACGGCGTGCTGCAGTATACGTACGCTTAGCAGAAAGCATAAGAAGGGCAGAGCAGATTCTGGCTCTGAGCTCTGATATACTGATTATATCATCGATCTCACCGCTTGCCGCTGCAACTGCGGGCGAGGAAACGGTAGCTTTCCACTCGGTGATAAGATCCTCACGGGTTTTCTCAAGGGTTATATACTTATCCCAAGCAAACGCAACACCGCTTTCAGCGTTAAGTGCGCCGATCTCTGAATACTCAGTAGCATATACGAGATCTGCTCCAAGTGCCTTAGAGCCGAGAAGTACGAAGGAAGCTCCGATTGCATGACCAAGAATTACCGTTACCTTAGGAGCAGAGGAGGTAGAGTATGAAAATGCAAGCCTTGCAAGCTCTGAGGAGAAGTAGGATTCTTCATTTTCCTTAGTAATGTCAAGTCCGAGAGAATCAACCAGGGTAACCACAGGAAGAGAGAATGCATCGCAGAAGCTTACAAACTTTGAGATCTTTCTTGCAACCGAGGCAGATATTTTACCGTCGTTTATACTATAAGAATTTGCAACAATACCGCATTTAACTCCGGCGACCGTAGCGAATACGGTGGATACGCCCGGAGCAAAGTCGTGTGCAACCTCGTAGTAAACACTGTTATCTGCAATAGCTGATATTGCCGCGAGTGCTTCTCCGGAAAAATCGATAGCGCCAAGCTTTTTGTTGAGGTTGTCCGTACATTCGTTAACAGTAATACCAATAGAGGAGTTGTCCGGAATGTAGGAAACAAGGCTTCTGATATAAGCTACGCACTGCTCGCATGACCCAAGATAGGTTAGTACGGAATCCTGAGCATTCTCAGCACCTGTAAGCGAGGGGGAAGAAACGTAAAACTCAGCGTCGGAGCTTTTAACTACGAAGTCGAACATGGATGCAATTGCCGCGGCAGATCCAATACACTTTCCTGCAACAAATGCTATCTGAGGAATAATGCCTGAAGCCTTAGCGATGACTGACATTATTTTTCCGTATGCTGCAAGACCTGCGGTTCCTTGGAAAATGTCAGTACCGGTAGAATCAAAGATTCCGATTACCGGAGCACCGTTCTCCATAGCAAGCTTGTAGAGATCAGCGATCTTTTTCGCGTGGCGCTCGTCAATAACACCACCCATTCTTGAGGAGTCCTCAGCAAATGCAAAAACAAGCTTTCCGTCAATTGCTCCGTATCCGCATATAACTCCTTCAAATTCGTTTGCCTTTTCGGTGGACAAAAAGTCTGAGAAGCTACGCTTTGCGTATGCAGAGACTTCTACGAAGGTTTGCGCATCGTAGAGAAGTGCAAGGCGATCTCTTGCGGATGATGTTTCTTGTGCAAGAGAGGCGCGGAGTTCTTCAACGCTGGGGAGTCCACAGGCATCAGTTCTTTTGTATTTGTTCAAACCGAATTCCCGATTTGCTTATCAGCAAATCTCTCCTTCCATAATAATAACTTTTTAGAAAAAAAGACATAATTATTGTAACTAGCCCAATTTTCACCAAATATACTATATCATCAAATCAACGATAAGTCAAGAGTTTTTTAAAACATATTAAAACAAAAAAAGGTTGCTTCTCTTGCATAATTTTTGTGCAAACAAAGCCTTCCGATTGACTTAGCTTCACGGAAGGCTTTTTAAACAATTACATTTTATATTTTTGTTTAGTATTTTCTTCGATCACGATTGGAGTTGCCCCAAGAAGCTGGGCGTCGCGTTGATTGTGGGAGACAAAAAGAACGAGACGTTTTTTAGATTCGTTAGCAATCATTTCGTGAAGAATTGAAACGATAGACGGATCAAGTTCTTTTGTAGGCTCGTCTAAAATCAGAATCGGTGCTTCTCTCAACAGAGCGCGTGCTATAGATACCCGTTGTTTCATTCCGCCCGATAATTCGCCGGGAAGCAAGGAAAGATCGTCCTTTCCGAATCCCAGCTTAATGAGTATGTCTTTAGCTTCGTTCGATATATCCACACCGTCTTTTTCGTTTGGAACGGACACATTTTGGACGGCTGTTAGTGATGGAAACAAGCGGTATTCCTGAAAGGCAACTGCAGTATTGGCGGTCCCCCCTCCGATAACCTCGCCCGAATAGTTTTTTTCGAGTCCGCAGGTTATGCGTAAGAGGGTTGTTTTTCCCGATCCGCTTGGGCCTGTTATTGCAAAGATCCCATTATTTGGAAAGGTGTATGACAGATCGTTCAGTACTATTTTGTCTCCGAATGATTTACATATATTTTTAAGTATCAAAGACATCTATCAAACCTCCTAAGCAGAAACTTTGTGAGTCTTTCCAGAATAATGCTCATCGCAATGACGACCGCCGTCCACGCAAAAACTTCCTCGGAATTAAAGTTAAACTTCGCGTCATTTATAAATTGACCGATCGAATTTTTTGTGTATGCGATTATTTCTGCAGATACCGTTGCTTTCCACGCAAGACCGACAGAGGTTATGAGCGCCGGTATAAAATATCTGAACAGTATAGGGAAATAGAGCACCTTTAGCTTCTTTTTAAACGTAAATTCATAGGATGTGCAAACTTCGTACAGCTCCTGTGGGATAGCCTCGAATGCCTGTATAACGTTCTGCCATATAACAGGGAATACCATTAGAACCGCAATTGCAACGGCAAGGCCACTTCCGCTTACCATTACGTAAAGAAAAATGATAATGCTCGCTATAGGTGTTGATTTTACAACAGAAACAAAGGGACTGATAAGTGACTTTATGATCTTGACCCTAAACGAAAGAATTGCAAAGAGTGCTCCGAGGATCATTCCCGTTATCAATCCGAGAACCACTCTTATGAGCGACATCGCGGTGGCAACATAGAAGCTTTTTGTTTGAACAAGCTTAAGCAATGCCTTAACAGTATCGGGTATCGTTGGAAGAATAAACGAATGGCCGATTGCCATAGCAATACCTTGCCATAACGCAAACCAGAAAAATAACGGAAGAATTATTCTTAAAATTGTTATAAGCTTATTTTTCATAATAGAAGCCGGAGTCGGGCATCTTTATAAAGTCTATTGCCGTGTAGAATGCTTCGAGTGCAGTTTTCATCTCTTTGCCGTCGACGTAAGCAATTGCATTACCGAGATTTTTAAGTGCGGATTTTGCGGCAGGAGCGGCGTCAAGAACGCCTGACTCTACAACGTATTCGGCAGCTTTATCAAGATTTTCTGAATCTGAAATAAATTTAATCGAGTTTTTGTATTCATTGAGGAAGTTATCTATGACTGATTTGTGCTCGGTAATGAAGGATTTGCTGGCAATTATGCATCCCATTGGCAATACTGTGTCACATTCTGCATTCCAAACCGTATTAAGATTGATATCTATTGAATAAGAGGAGTTTTTAAGAAGCGATGATGTGACGATCGGTTCGGGAGCAAGTGCGATAGGAACCTGTCCTTTTACTATTGCCTCACCGAGGTTTGCGGGAGTTAGAAGCTCGGTTCCGTTTACGTTAGTTGATATTGTAGCGTTAATCTCTGCTGCCTCAAGTAGATATTCAAGAACTACCTTGGGAGTTCCGTTTTTGCAGGTATAGATCGTTTTTCCTTCAAGCTCGGAGAAATCAGATATTGAAGTGCTCGAATCCGTAAGAAGGAATAGGGTATTAAGCGTATTCACTGCAAGCACCTGCGAATTTGAGTCTTCGGAATTGTAATATGTTGCCGCATCGTTTGTAGGAATACAAATGGCATCTATTTTTCCGGTCAAAAGGTCTGTAGTTGCGAGCTTTGTATTTTCATACTTTGTAAACGTATATTTCTCATTTCCGTTTACGCCGCCGTTATCGTGTATGAGCTTTGCCATTCCCATTCCGGTAGGGCCCTTCATATATCCGACACGGAGTACGGTTTCATCGGGTTCTTCGTTAGAACAAGCGGTAAACGTTAAAAGTGTGAGTGTTAGGATGAGTAGAACTGACAAAAATTTTTTCATAATTGATTCCTTTCCAGACCGCAAGGATCTGATATAAATATTTTTTTGTTTTGTAATTTTATTATGTTTGCTTCGCTGAGCTTTTCTATCGATCTGTATAGCGAAGCTCTTCCGACGTTTATTGCCTCGGCGGTTTTTTTACAGTTGAAATTAAACTCATTTCCGAATTTCTTATATTCGGAGAGTAAATAGCTTTTAAGCTTTTCCAAGACAGAGTCAGATGAAAAGGTCGCTATTTTAGAGTTAAGAAAAAGCACCTTGTCAGTGAGAAAATGTATGATGTTATGTGCGACTGACGGATATTTGTTGATTATATATACAACGTCGCTTTTTGAAAGATAAACGATCTCCGAGTCACGAGAGGCGGTTATGCGTGTGGGAAATTCGTCGGTATCCGATATAACCGATACGATTCCAAACGATCTTCCGGCACGGACGGTGTTAAGAGGCACGGCGCACCCGTCATTTTTTATTCGTTCAATGTAGCATTCGCCTCTTATAACAAAGCCTAGTCTTCGCTCATATTGCTCAGGTGAATAGATGACCTTTTTGCGATCATAAGCAGTGATAGTGGGATTTATGTTCGCCAGTATATTTTCGATTTTCTCTTTTGGAATCGATTTAAACAAAAATGTCTGTGAAAAAAAGTCTGTTAGATTCATTTTAACACCTCAAAAGTGTATCATTTGATACAATTATACACTATTTTTGCCTTGTTGTCAATAGATGTTAATAAAATAATAACAAGCGATCCGTGTAAAATTTTATCAAAAACCATTGAAATTGAAAAAAGAGTGTGCTATAATTAAATTATTAATTTTTAAAAAAACATTTTTGTTTTTTACATACACGAGGTTGAAATATGGATACAATGTTGAACGCGGCGGCAAATGATGCCGAGGACTTTTTCTCAAAAATACTGTTTACCGTTAAAAATTCGTTTCTTAATTTTACCTTTAACGACGCCGTTGATATTATAATCCTTACAGCAATACTTTTCTTTGCGTTTAGATTTTTCAAAAGCCGTAAGGCCGGTGTTCTTATGATAGGTGTTGCGATCATACTTATTCTTACCTTGGTTGCAAATATCTTTAGTCTTGATGCCACGTACTTTATATTCTCATCCATACTTGATATTGGCGTTCTCGTTCTGGTTATACTTTTTCAGCCGGAGATTCGCGATGCGCTTGAGAAGGTCGGCGCAGGATCGATGAGCGGTTTTCTGTCGTTTGGTGATCAGAAGCACAAGCGCCAGCAGTATTCAAAGGCTATAGATCAGATCTGCGCGGCAGTTGCCGATCTTTCCAGAACTAAGACCGGTGCTCTCATTGTTATTTCCAGAACGACGAAGCTTGATGAGATATCCGAGACGGGTATTACCATTAATGCCGACGTTAACTCTTTTTTGCTTCGTAATATATTCTTCAATAAAGCTCCCTTGCACGACGGTGCAGTTGTGATCGATGAGGCTCGAATCGTCGCCGCAGGATGCCTTCTTCCTCTGACGAGGAGAACCGACGTTGATGCGGATCTCGGAACAAGACACAGAGCCGCAATCGGAATGAGTGAGACGAGTGATGCGATAACAATTATAGTTTCCGAGGAAACGGGAACTATCTCAATGGCTTATGAATGCTCACTCACAAGAAATTATAATGCCGAATCTCTGAGACCCTTCCTTATGAAGAAGTTACTCAGAAAGAGCGATTCACAGGATTGAGGCTTGAATTATGAATAAAAAAATACTCGGAATAAAGATCAGCACAATACTCACCGTGCTTGCCTGCTTAATCGTTTCAATCGTTATTTGGACGATTGTAAAATACAATCTGAACAACACACCGGAGGAGTCTGCGGTGGCGGCATTGCAGGCTTGTCCGTTCCTCAGAGGTTAAAATGAGTTCAAGTACTCGGATTTTTATACTTAACAATATAAAAATTTCTGTAAACGCCTCACCAGACGAGGCGTTTTCAATTGCACGAAAGCGATTGGCAAAATTAAATATTCGATGTGATGACAGTGAGTTGTCCGTATACAAACAAAGCATTGACGCAAGGAAGAAAAACGATATTAAATTCGTTTACTCTGTCGCAGTACGGGGAATAGATACGTATATCTCGGAAAGCCTCCTTAAAGAACAAGATGCTTCGGTTATAGATGAATCCGTGCTTCCCGATATTTTACCGGGTGATGAAAATATGGATTCGGCTCCGCTGATTGTTGGTGCGGGACCGGCAGGTCTTTTTGCCGCACTTATGCTTGCTGAGCGCGGATATGCACCCACGGTAATAGAGCGCGGAGCAAGCGTTGCCGAAAGGAAGCGTTGCGTAGAACGTTTCTATAGGGAACATCTGCTTGATTCAGATTCTAATATACAATTTGGCGCGGGAGGCGCAGGGACTTTTTCAGACGGAAAACTGGTGACAAGGATTAATGATCCGATGTCATCATACGTTCTAAAGCAGCTTGTTCGTTTCGGTGCTCCGGGGGATATCCTTTATTCCTCAAGACCTCATATCGGGACGGATATACTTTCACAGGTAATAGACAGAATCATACGTGAGATAGACCGTCTTGGCGGCAGAGTCCTTTTTCGTACAAAATACCTTGGTTCATCGGAGTGCGGAGGAAATTCGATTGCACTGACGAGCAACGGTGAAATTAAGTACAGCTCATTGATCCTTGCAATAGGTCACAGCGCGAGAGATACGTATCATAATTTAATCTCAAGCGATTATTCAATAGATGGAAAACCGTTTTCAGTCGGAATGAGGATAGAGCACCTGAGGAAAAATATTGACACTGCGCTTTACGGTGATTTTGCTGGTCATCCGAATTTAGGTGCGGCTGAATATAATCTCTCTTATAACACCAAGGAGCGCGGCGTATACACTTTTTGTATGTGTCCCGGAGGAGAAGTAGTTGCAGCGGCAAGTGAAGAATGCGGTGTCGTAGTTAATGGAATGAGCCCTCGTAGGAGAGATCTTAAAAATTCAAATTCGGCAGTTGTTTGCAGTATCTTCAGAGAAGATTACGGGGGACGTCCCGAGCAAGCAATAGAATATCAGAGAAAAATTGAAAGGGCAGCGTATATTGCCGGTGGAGGTGCATATTCCGCCCCGAACATCACAGTTGGAGATTTTCTTTCCGATAAATGCACGGCTGAACCGACAGATGTAGTTCCGAGTTATATGAATGGCTCAAACGTTAAACTTGCATTGCCAAGCGACTATCTGCCATCGATCGTATGCAGCTCGATCAAAAATGCACTTAGTAGCTTTGACAGAAAAATCAAAGGCTTCGCATCACACAGTGCGATACTAACCGGGGCTGAGACAAGAACCAGCGCTCCGATCAGAATTCTGAGAGATAACGAAACAAGACTTGCAATAGGCAAGAAAAACGTCTATCCCTGCGGTGAAGGCGCGGGTTATGCGGGCGGCATTACGAGCGCCGCAATAGATGGATTAAAGACTGCGATTGCAGTCATTAGAAGATTTAAGCCAAATAGCTCGGCGGGTGAAATTTAGACCGCCGCCGCAAATGCGGTAATTAATTTGATAATAAAAATGGAAGGCGGGACTTGTCCCGACTGATGGTTTACATAATGAACACAAATTCTACGAAGGAGAAAAGGTGGATTCTAAAAGACAGCAATGAAGAATCTTTTTCAACAAAAATTGCTAAGATTGCCGGAAAGCTGAACATTCATCCGATAGTTGCAAAGCTCTTATATAATCGCGGTTACAAAGATGAATCGTCGATCAGGAGCTTTATCGGTATGGAAAGCGAGATACTGTGTGATCCGTTTAAGCTTAAGGATATTGAAAAAGGAATCCAGAGGATTCGTTCTGCGATTATCGGAAAAGAAAAAATTACAGTTTACGGTGACTACGACGTTGACGGAGTTACATCTGTGTGTACGCTTTATCTCTATCTTAAATCCAAGGGTGCTGAGATCGATTATTACATACCAAATCGGGCAGGTGAGGGATATGGCGTATCTGCTTCCGCTATTGATCAGATCAAGGATCGGGGTACAAAGCTTATTATAACGGTAGATACAGGTATAACGGCGAATGACGAGGTTGAATATGCCAGATCAAAGGGAATAGACTTTGTTATCACCGATCACCACGAATGCCACCTTGATATTCCTAAGGCTGCAGCCGTAATAAATCCGCATCGACCTGACTGTAAATATCCTTTTAAGGAACTTGCAGGCGTAGGTGTTGTATTTAAGGTGATCTCTGCGTATGAGGAACGTTATGAGGTAAAAACGAGAAAGGCTGCCGCGCTTAAAATCTTCTCAGATTACGCCGACCTCGTAGCAATAGGAACTATAGCAGACGTTATGCCGATTAAAAATGAGAACCGAATAATAGTCAGCTTCGGTCTCAGAATGATAGAAAATACGGAACGTCCCGGCATTATTGCTCTTATGGATGCTTCGCTTGTCAAGGACGGTCAAAGAAACGAACGTCAGAAAAAGCGATCTAAAATTACGTCCGGATATATTGGTTACACACTCGCGCCGCGTGTTAACGCCGCCGGCCGTATCAGAAGCGCGGAGATCGCGGTAGAGCTGTTTTTGGCAAAGGATATGAATGCCGCAAAAACAATTGCAGAAAATCTTTGCGCGGCTAACAAAGAAAGACAAAATGAAGAAAATAAAATAATAAAAGAAGCGTACGAGAAAATTGAAAAGCTCGATATAGAAAAAAATCCGGTAATTGTCCTTGATGCGGATACTTGGCATCACGGAGTAATAGGAATCGTATCCTCGCGTATTACGGAAAAATACTCACGTCCGTCTATTCTTGTATCCTTTGAAGGTAATGAAGATATCACCGATCGCACAAAGCATATAGGAAAAGGCTCAGGTAGAAGCGTTAAGGGACTTAATCTTGTCGATGCTCTTTGCTTCTGCTCCGATAATCTTGTTAAATTCGGCGGTCACGAGCTTGCCGCGGGGCTGTCTGTTGTCAGATCACAGCTTCCTGAATTTATAGAGAAGGTCAATGCGTATGCGCGTGAGAATCTTTCGGAGGAGGATATGATACCGACTCTGGAGGCAGACTGCACTATTGATTTTTCTGACGTTAATATCACACTTGCACAACAGCTTCAAAAGCTTGAGCCTTACGGTGCCGGTAACCCAATGCCTACATTTGTATTGCGCGACCTTTGGGTTAATGAAATCGCTTCGGTCAGCGAAGGGAAGCATACTCGCCTCGTTCTTTCTGACGGAAGGTCAACCGTCACCGCTATGTATTTTTCAAATTCACTCGAGTCGCTCGGTATTTACAATGGTGATAGGATCGACGTTCTTTGCAATATCGATATTAATGAGTGGCTTGGAAGAAAAAGCGTACAGCTTATTGTCAAGGATATAAAGATATCCTGTTCCCAAGCGTGCGGTTGTTCGTCGGCAAGAGAACGATTTTATGAAATATGGAACGGAGCTCAGTTCACTGAGGAGGAGAATATATTGCCGTCGCGCGATGACTTTGTGGCAGTATATAAATTTATCGTTACTTCTGCTAGAGCAGGAATTTGCGAGTTTTCTCACCGAGAGCTATCAATTAAACTTTCCAACACTTATAAAACGACGGGCATAGGATATATTAAATTAAAAATAATTATCAAAGTCCTCAAGGAGCTTAATCTTTTGGGAATTGATGAATTTGAGCAAGAAAAATATAGATTTACCGTTCGCTATACTCAAAAAACGAATCTTGATAAGTCTAATTTGCTCAGACGTCTTAGAAATCAGCAAAAGAAAATATAACAGTTTTTTGGAATTACGACAATGTATAAAGAATTACAACCGTTACTCGACGTTATAGAAAAAAATGAAAAAAACTATAACATCGGAAAAATAAGAAGTGCCTTTGAATATTCAGCCTCCTTACACGAAGGACAGTTTCGGCTTAGCGGAGAGCCGTATATAAGCCACCCTGTTGCAGTTGCAGTGATCGTTGCAGAGCTTGGACTTGATACTGACTCTATCTGCGCCGCACTCCTTCATGATACTGTCGAGGACTGTGCTGACAAAACAAGTCTTGATATTCTGTCGAAAATGTTTGGCGCAGAGGTTGCGATGCTTGTAGACGGATTGACCAAGATCATTCAGGTGCAGGTTGCAGACAAGGAAGAGGCGCACATCGAGAACATACGAAAGATGCTTCTCGCAATGAACCGCGATATAAGAGTTATCTTTATAAAGCTGTGTGACCGTTTGCACAATATGCGTACTTTGGGCGCAAAGAAAGAGGATCGTCAAAGGGCGATTGCACTTGAGACGATGTATATTTACGCGCCGCTTGCACATAGACTCGGTATTCAGAAGATCAAGCAGGAGCTTGAAAATATAAGCCTTTACTATCTCGACCGTGTCGGCTATGACGAGGTTCAGGAATCTATCGAGAAAAAATACGGATTGAGTATCGGGTTTATAGAAGATGCAAAGCAGATAATTGAAGAAAAGCTTAGGGAAAATAATATTAATTTCCGTCTTGAGGGACGAGTAAAATCTGTATACAGTCTTTATAAGAAAATGTACTCTCAAAACAAGGTTTTTGATGAGGTATATGATTTTTACGCTGTAAGAATAATCGTTGATACCGAGCTTGAGTGTTATACCTCGCTGGGATTTGTGCACGAGCTCTTTAAATCCGTACCCGGGCGCTTTAAAGACTATATTTCGACGCCAAAACCTAATCTATACCGTTCGCTTCACACGACTGTAATCGGTCGCTCAGGCATTCCTTTTGAGGTTCAGATCCGAACAAAGCAGATGCATGAGGAGGCGGAGTACGGTATTGCTGCACATTGGAAGTATAAATCCGGTGAGCAGTCTGATACCGATATGGATGATAAGCTGCGTTGGATCGCAAAAATTCTTGAATCTGATGAGAACACGCGCGATCCCGATGAGTTTATGCGTTCCTTTAAGACCGATATATTCCATGATGAAACCTTTGTTTTCACTCCTAAGGGAGATGTAATATCTCTGCCGCTGGGAGCAACTGTCATAGACTTCGCTTATGCGATTCATTCCGCGGTTGGTAACAAAATGACAGGCGCAAAGATAAACGGAGTTATCGTTCCTATTGACAAAGTACCGCAAAACGGAGAGATAATTGAGATAATAACCTCTCAGTCATCAAAAGGTCCCAGCAGAGATTGGCTTAAGATAGTTAAAACCGGAGAAGCAAGAAGCAAAATACGCCAGTGGTTTAAAAAAGAGCGTCGATCAGAAAATATCCTTGTTGGTAAGGCGGAGGTTGAGCGCGAGATAAAGCGCTACGGAAAGCCTTGTACCGATCAGCAGCTTTCGGATATTGTGGCACAGGTTGCGCGCAGAGTCGGAATAAATAATTCAGACGATTTTTACAACACTCTCGGCTTTGGCGGAATTTCTTTGCAAAGGTTTTTGCCGAAGATCAAGGATGAGATCGATAAATTAAACGTTGATGAGGATAAGCCTGCAACAGCAGAGGAAGAAATTTCCAAGGTCAAGACCGTTGCACCGCAGAGACGTAATCGCTCGCACGCAGGCGTCGTCATTGACGGTGAGGCAGGCTGTCAGGTAAAGTTTGCAAAATGCTGTAATCCGCTGCCCGGCGATAAGATCGTTGGCTTTGTTACGCGCGGATTTGGTGTCTCTATCCATAAAGCTGATTGTCCCAACGTCATTTCCTCAAGAAGAATAGAGGAGAATATATCCAGATGGGTCGTTGCTGAGTGGGAGGCGCAGGATACAGGCGCAAATAATCAGGAAACGTATGAGGCTCTTATTCAGATCACAGCAGAGGATCAGATAGGTGTTATTGCATCTATTTCCGTTGCACTTGCCGATATGAAGGTCTCTATTTCACAGATCAATACGCAGAATCTCAAGAACGGAGATGTTATTATTAATCTTCACATAGGATGTAAAAATACTTCGCACTACGCGGCTATAGTTTCCAAGCTGCGCTCGATACCTTATATTGTTAACGTAACGAGAGGATTTACTAGTTAATAAAGGAAAAAAGATGATAGCCGTAATACAACGAATTAATCATGCAACAGTATATGCTGACGGTGAGCTCTCAGGAGAAATCGGACGTGGATTATATATTCTGCTTGGCGTAGAAAAAGGGGACGAGGAAAGAGATGCGTTGCTTCTTTCTGAGAAAATTTCCAAACTTCGCATTTTCTGTGATGCAAACGGCAAGATGAATCTATCGGTTATGGATGTTGATGGAGAGGTAATGATTGTATCGAATTTTACCCTCAGTGCGAACTACTCCCACGGTAACCGACCGGATTATTTTTCCGCTGCATCACCCGATGAGGCAAAACGTCTTTACGAATATTTTATAGCATTAATGTCGCAAAAGGTCAGAAAAACTGCAACCGGCGTCTTCGGTGCCGATATGAGAACGGAATTGTCCACCGACGGACCCGTTACGATCGTTATGAATTCTGCTGTTTTGAAAGGAAACAAAAAATGATTTTGCATATAGACGGTAACATAAATAAATATTATGTTCAAACGCTCTGTATGATATTTTTTCCGGGTTCTACATTTGGAGAGAATGAGGTAGCCGGCGAGGATGTCCCTGAGGTTACCGTACACGTTTATCCGGAGGATGAAGGAACGATCCGTGCATATGTATCCATAAAGCTGAACGACAGGGTTTGCGAGGCTACGGAGACTGTTTCTATGTCTGAGGAGATAGCTATTGCTACACATTCCTCGATTGCCGTTGGCAGAGCACTTTTTGCCGCGGGAAAGGAATTGCTCGGTCATATTCCACCGTGGGGAATACTTACAGGAGTACGACCTGCAAAGGTTGCCGGGCAGCTTATGAGAAGCGGGAAGGGTATTATAAAAACCAAAAGAATAATGCGAGATGAATATTTCCTTAATCCGCAAAAGGCGGCTCTTGCTGTTTCGGTTGCTTCTACCGAGATGAAGTTGCTAAAAAAACAGCCTAAGGATTCCTGCTCACTGTATATTTCAATACCGTTCTGTCCATCAAGATGTGCGTACTGCAGCTTCGTCTCTTATACAACTCCAAGACTCCTTTCTATGATCGACGAGTATGTAGATACGTTGCTTGACGAGCTTGACGAGACCTTAGAGACAATTAAGAAGATCGGATTGAAGCTGACCACCGTTTATATTGGCGGCGGAACCCCGACAACGCTTGAGCCGCATCAGCTGGAGCGGATCTTTAAGAAGATAAAACGCCACGTTAAAGTGGACGAGCTCAGCGAATTTACCCTTGAGGCGGGCAGACCGGATACGATCACTGCTGAAAAACTCAGAGTAGCAAAACGATACGGAGTAACGCGAATAAGCGTTAATCCGCAGACGCTAAGCGACAAGATACTGAAGGAGATAGGAAGAAAGCATACCGTTGAGGATTTCTACAAGGCATATGACATTGCGAAAAAAAGCGGTATAAGAGATATAAACGTAGATTTGATCGCCGGACTCCCGAATGATGCGTTTAAGAATTTCTCCGAGACTGTCGATAAGGTGATAGAACTTGCCCCAACGAATATCACTGTACATACCTTCTGCGTTAAAAAGGCATCCGATGCCCTAAAAAACAACTCCGGTATATATTCGATAAACGTTGCCGATGCAACTAAGGGGGTTGCATACGCTCAGCTTAAGGCGAAATATGCAGGTTATAAGCCATACTATATGTATAGACAAAAAAATACGGTTTCAAATCTTGAAAACGTAGGTTTTGCTCTCGAAGGACACGAAGGACTGTACAATATATATATGATGGAAGAAACACAAAGCATATTTGCGGTCGGCGCAGGGGCTGTGACCAAGCTTGTAAGGCGCAATAACAATAGCTTCGACGATGTTTTGATCACCAGAATATTCAATCCTAAGTATCCGTACGAGTATTTAAAGGTTGCCGGCGAAAAAAAATTAGGTATTGATAAGAAAAAAACGAGAGAAAAGATACTAGATTTTTTTGCAGCAGATAAAAATAAATAATTTTTTGAATTCGCTAATATAATGTGTTAGCGAATTCTTTTTTGTGAGGCGAAATAATGATTGATAAGAAATTGATAGGCGGCGCGCTATCGCTTACGGCATCCGGGCTTATTGTTAAATTTTTAGGTCTTATATATAAGATTCCGCTTTCGTATATGCTATCGGATGAGGGAATGAGTTATTTTAATTCCGCATATACCGTATACGCTTTTTTCTTCGTAATATGTACAGCCGGAATTCCGAAGGCCGTATCTATCCTTGTAGCAGAGGCTGACTCCGTAGGAGCAGACAGTGAAAAAATATATAAAGGTGCATTCAGATTCTTTCTTGCTTGTGGTTTCGTTTTGTCGGCACTTTTCGCTTTTTTTGCCGGGGAGATATCATCCTTTATAGGAAGCGGAGAATCGCGCTATTCGATGCTTTCTGTTGCTCCGTCAATATTTTTTGTTTGTGCTGCCGGTGTGCTGCGCGGCTACTTTAACGGAAAACTTGACTTTTTATGTATAGCGTTTTCTGAGCTTATATCGGGCGGTGCTAGACTTGTTTTTGGACTTTCGTTTGCTTTTATTGCCTATAAGATAGGTATGCCGCTCTTTTATTCATCAGCACTGACGATGCTTGGTACGACCATTGGCTCTTTTCTTGGATTTGTATATTTGATGAGCAAGAAAAAGAGCAAAACAGAAAATAAATTAGGGCAGAATAAATATACATATGGTCGAGAAAATATTAAAAGAATACTAAGGCTTGCCTTTCCTCTTACCTTGACCGGTGCTGTAGGAAGTATAAGCAGCGTTGTAGACATATCTATAATTCTAAATCGTTTAAGGTGCGCCGGATATAACGAATTCCAAAGCAATATTTTGTACGGTAATTACACGACCCTGAGCGTTCCTATGTTTAATTTGATCGCAACCTTGATAGCACCTGTTTGTACTGTTTTATTACCTTGGCTTTCGGCTTCGGGCTCTGCGTCTGATATTAAATCTCTTACGAAGAACGTGAGATCGACCGTAGCGGTAATAAGTACGTTCTGTGTTCCTGCGGTCTTTCTGTTTGCTTTTTGTTCCGGAGATATATTAGCTATTCTCTTTGAGGATTCAAGCGCATCAATGTCTGCTCCGTTATTAGCCTTACTTGCTCCGGGAGTAATTTTTATGTGTCTTTTAACTGTTATAAATACTTCGCTTGAAGCATTAAAAAATACGGTGATACCGCTTACTTCTATGATCATTGTAACAGTTGTAAAGCTTGGATGCAGTTATATCTTTATCGGTGATGCGGATATAGGTATTTTAGGAGCATCTGTTGCGACCTGCTTAGCCTATTTTGTTGGCTTTGCTTTTGTCTTGATCTACGCCGTATGCCGCAATGTAATATCCGTACGAATCTTGACGCCAATAATTCCCGTTATGATTTACTCTGTAATTGCTATTTCTGTTGTGAATCTCCTGAAAAACGTTATTGTAAAGGATGGAGCGGTTGTTTCATTAATAAATTTGATTGTTTTTGCTATCATTTACTGCTCTTTATATTATATTTTTAGTTTTAAACGTGTAAAATCAAGCTTAAAATCGTCATAATGTACAAAAATAATCACAAAATATTATGTAAGTATACAAATTGTATAATTGATGTGTAAAAAATAGTGAATAATACTTGAAATTATTGTAAAAAATTGATATAATTAAAGTATCTATATTATGAAAGGAATTTTAAAACCAATGAACAAGACAAATCTCGTTGATGTTGTTGCCTCCCAAACCGGTATTTCCAAGAAGGACGTTGATGCTGTTGTTGCCGCAACTCTTAATGCTATTACTGCAGCTCTTAAGGAAGGTGATAAGGTTCAGCTTATCGGATTCGGTACCTTTGAGGTTAAGGAAAGTGCCGAAAGAGAAGGCCGCAACCCCAAAACCGGTGAAGCTATCAAGATTGCAGCTTCCAAGAAGCCCGCTTTCTCTGCATCCAAGGTTCTTAAGGATGAGGTTAACGCTTAATCTTAATGCGCCTGGATAAATATCTTAAGGTTTCTCGCCTCATAAAGAGAAGAACTGTTGCAAACGAGGCATGTGATTCCGCCAGAATTTCTGTGAACGGGAAAAGCGCTAAAGCATCCTACGACGTAAAGATAGGGGATCAGCTTACGGTTGCATTTGGAACAAGGAATGTTACCGTTAGAGTTCTTGATATAAGAGAAACCACCAAAAAATCAGAATCGCAGGGAATGTATGAGATTCTCTCCGAGAGTGATGCATAATACAAAAAAGCAACGCATATTCTTAAATTAAGAGTAGGAGTTGCTTTTTTGTTTTTTTATAAAGAATAATCAATATTATATTCGGAGATGATTATGGATAATTCGGCAGTTACACAAATGCTTGTATTGGATTCGAGGAAAAAACTAATAATAGATGGAATTAAAAACGTAGAAGGGTTTAGTGAGGAATTTCTTGAGCTTGAATCTGATCTTGGTAAAATATGCGTAGAGGGTGAGGGATTAAAAATAGACGAGCTGTCGCACGAAAGCGGTAAGGTATCTATATCCGGAAGTATAAACGGGATTTTTTATGATGATAATAAGAAAAAAACAGGCATATTTGGCAGGTTGTTTAAATGATTTATTTCACAGCTGCCGAAGTATTGATCACAGTTGCATTTTTTGTTGTTTTGGGGGCGTGCTTTGCATTTGTACACAAGGCGATTTTTGAGACGGCTACGTTCCTTTCCGCACTCGTTCATCTTTTTGGTGACGCTTTTAAAATGTATTTGGGCATACCTTATAAGGATGTAATTGATAAGCGAAGTCAAAAGAACAAATTGTCATTTGTTGAACAGAATATTTACGAAGCACTTATGTTTTTGTCATTTGGTATTTCTACAATTATAGGGATGTACGCATTGCTTGACGGACAATTCAGGATATACCCTTTAATTATAATTATTTTATCATATTATGCGTGCGGGAAAACAGTTGGCACAATTGCATCCGGCATCATCAAGCGTCTGCTTTTTTATATACAAAAAATATTGTTAATTCTTGTGTATATTGCTTTTTTACCTGTATTTTTTGTTTTTGTTCAGGCGAAAAAAATTGTCAGTTACGTTTGGATAATTATAAGCAGTAAATATCTCGTACGTCGTTCTAAACGCATCGTCAAAATCAAGCTTAGAAATGCGAAGAAAGTATTTTCAAAAATATGAAAAATATTCCATACAACATTTTGTTTACTTATCTTTTTTCTTGACAAATATATATATAATTGATAGAATATATGTACAGATATATATATTTATAGGAGGTGTGTATGAGCAATAGTGATCAATCTGCATACTATTTTCATCAAGGCACTAATTATCGCTCATATGAATACCTCGGGTGTACGGTCGTTGAGTCAGCCGATGAATACCGATATACATTCCGTGTTTGGGCACCGTCTGCCAATTCGGTTGGTGTTGTAGGTGATTTTTGCGGATGGGAAGCTCCTATTGAGATGCACAGAATCACTAACAAGGGTGTGTGGGAGACGACAGTAGTTACTCGGGAAAAGCTTGATGGGCGTGTATACAAATATCGGATCAGAAATGGCGCCAGAGTCTTTTTAAAAGGCGATCCGTATGCAAGCTTTTCACGCGGACGGGATGACGGTGCATCGATAATATATCATTCGTCATTTTACTGGACGGATGATCTTTGGTTGAAGCATAGATCGGATATTGCAGCTCTTAAGAAGGGCTCGTTTTCCTTGCCGATCAATATATACGAGCTTCATTTTGGCAGTTTTCTTCGTCATAGCTCGGATAATCGCTATTTAAGCTACCGTGAGTTAGCGGATCAGTTGATCCCGTATTTAAAATATATGGGGTATACCCATGTTGAGCTTTTGCCCCTGACAGAATTTCCGTTTGACGGGTCGTGGGGATATCAGGTCTGTGCATTTTTTGCCCCTACATCAAGATTTGGAACACCGGATGACTTCAGATATTTTGTCAATGCGCTTCATATGAACGGTATCGGTGTAATAATGGATTGGGTACCCGCACATTTTCCAAAGGATGAATGGGGACTTTATGAATTTGACGGTACTCCGCTATATGAATATCAGGGACTTGACAGGCAGGAATCGGAAACTTGGGGTACACGTTTCTTCGATTTAGGAAGGGAAGAGGTACAATCGTTCCTTATTTCCTCAGCAGCACTTTTCCTTCGCGAATTCCATGTGGATGGCTTGCGTGTTGATGCTGTTGCATCAATGATCTATCTTGATTATGATAGAAAGGACGGGGAATGGATACCGAATTCATACGGCGGAAAAGAGAATCTTGAAGCGATTGCCTTTCTTCGAAAGCTTAATACACACGTACGAGATGAATTTCCTGACGTACTGATGATAGCTGAAGAATCCGGTAGCTTCGGTGGAATAACAGCTAGTGCTGAGGAGGGCGGACTTGGATTTGATCTGAAATGGAATATGGGATTTTCTAACGATCTCTTTAATTATGTTTCCACAGATCCCGTATATAGAAAATACAAGCACAAGGCCCTTAATTTTCCAATTATGTACGCCTTTTCCGAAAGGTACGTTTTGCCTATATCGCATGACGAGGTCGTGCATGGAAAAAAATCCTTTTTAGATAAGATGAACGGTAGCTATGAGGACAAGTTTTCTCAGTTCAGATCGACGTTGCTTCTTATGATGACTTATCCCGGTAAAAAACTTTTGTTTATGGGATGCGAATTCGGCCAGTTTAGGGAATGGGATTATGAAAATTCGCTTGAATGGTTTATGCTGGATTATCCGGCTCACAAAGCACTGCGCGAATACACAGCGTCCTTAAATCGTTTTTACCTTGAGCATAAAGAACTGTGGGATCTTGATTTTGATCCGAGCGGATTTATGTGGTTTCTGGCAGATGAGGCTGATAAAAATTCAATTGTATATTCTAGGCTTGACAGCGAGGGCTCAGAGCTTACAGTTGCTGTCAATTTCTCGGGTGTGTCTCAGCGTCTTGCGATAAAATCTGAAATGCTTGTTCCGATATTCGATACCGGAATAGCACCCAATATCACAAGGTGTGATCTTGAGGGGATTGTAGAAATAGAACTTCCTGCGTTTTCAGGTGCAATATTTAAAAGAGATGAAATTAAGATAAAAATATGAAGGAGAACTTTATGTACTGCAAAAAAGAGTGTATAGCAATGCTTCTTGCAGGAGGTCAAGGATCGAGGCTTTACGATTTGACAATGCAGACTGCCAAGCCGGCCGTCTCGTTTGGCGGAAAGTATAAGATAATCGATTTTCCGCTTTCAAACTGCATTAATTCAGGAATTGATACCGTCGGTGTTCTTACCCAGTATCAGCCCCTTGCACTCAACGAGTACATAGGAAACGGTACTCCTTGGGATCTTGACCGCTCTCGCGGAGGACTATCTGTTTTGCCCCCGTATCAGGGAAACAAAAAATCCGACTGGTATAAGGGGACCGCTAATGCGATTTATCAAAACATTAATTTTATTAAGCAATACGATCCCGAGTACGTTCTGATCCTTGCGGGCGATCATATTTACCGTATGGATTATTCAAAGATGCTTGACCAGCATAAGGAAACAGGCGCTGTTTGTACTGTTGCAACCGTAACAGTTCCTATTGAAGAAGCGAGCAGATTCGGAATATGCAACACCGCACCCGACGGCAAGATATATGAGTTTGAAGAAAAGCCATTAAAACCTAAAAATAATCAGGCTTCTATGGGTATTTATATTTTTACGACCTCTACGCTGATAGAATATCTTGAGACTGACGAGGCTGATGAAAATTCCAGCAATGATTTCGGAAAAAATGTAATCCCCAATCTTCTAAATAACGGAGAAAAGCTTTATTCCTATAAATTTGACGGATATTGGAAGGATGTCGGTACGATTTCATCGCTATGGGAATCAAATATGGATCTTATCGGTCCGTCACCGAAATTAAACATTAATGACAGAAACGGAAGGATATTCTCAAGAAACTTTGCTCGCCCACCGCAGTATATCGGCGCAGGCTCGTCTGTTAAAAATTCTTTGATATCAGAAGGAAGCGTTATATACGGAACTGTTGAAAATTCGGTTTTATCTGGCGGTGTTATCATAAAGAAGGGGGCAGTTGTCAGAGATTCTGTCATTATGGATGACGTAGTCATTAACGAAAACGCTAAAGTTTATACGTCGATAATTGATTCCGACTGTGTCATCGGTAAGGGGGCAACGGTAGGAAAGAACACCGGAAGAAAAGAAGACGTGATAGCAGTTGCTAAGTCAACTAAAATTGCAGACGGTAAGACCGTAACAGAGTAAGGAGGCGCTAAAATGGCTACAAGTGCAGCAGGCATAATATTTTCAAGTCTTAACACAAATACGTTATCCAGACTTACAAGCGAAAGAACTGTTGCGGCAATTCCGTTTGCTTGCAGATACCGTTTGATCGATTTTTGCCTTTCCAACATGGTGAATGCAGATATTTCTAACATAAACATTGTTGCTAACTATAATTATCGCTCTCTTGTTGAACATATCGGAAGCGGTAAGGATTGGGATCTTGCCAGACGTTCGGGAGGAATCAACATTATTTCACCGTTTCAGACGGCGCATTCATCCGATACGAAAATATTTTCAACTAGGATGGAAGCACTCAAAAATATGAAAGAGTATATTGATGAATTTAAAGAGGAGCACGTAGTTCTCGTTGATTCTGACACGGTTTTAAATATTGATCTTAACGAGGTTATACGTGTTCATGAGAAAAGCGGTGCGAGTATTACGTTCGTAACGAAGCACATTGATTCCGAGTATACCTCAAAAGCTCCAAGGATGATGGTTAGCTCGGTTGCGGGCAAGATTACCGATATATCGATGAATTCATCATATAATTCAAGAAATCCCGAGCTTGCATTGAACATTTTTGTTATGAAAACGACGTATCTGAGGAAGATGATAGAGGATGCGACCGCGTATTCTGTAAACAGTCTTACTTCGATGCTCATTAAAAATTATAAAAAGGAAAACTATAAGAATTATTGCTATAATGGTTACGTAGCATCTGTTTCGAGTTTTCTTGATTACTACAAATATTCTATTGCTCTTGCAAAGGATGAAAAGGCAAGAGAGTCTCTTCTCGGTAAAAAGGAATTTCCAATATTTACAAGAGTTCATAATTCATACCCTACGTCTCACACCGAAACTGCCAGAGTAGAAAATTCATTACTCGCTGACGAGTGTGTTATAGAGGGAACGGTAATAAACTCGGTTATATTTAGAGGAGTCTATGTAGCCAAGGGTGCAGTGGTAAAAGATTCGGTACTGTTTCACGGAACATACCTTGGAAAAAACACAGAGCTAAATTGCATTGTAACCGATAAAAACGTTCATATTTCTGATGGTGTAAAGCTCTCGGGAAATGAAAATATGCCATTCTATGTACAGAAGGACAGGAAAGTGTGATTTAAAGCTCTAAAAGGAGTTTATATGAAAATTTTATACGTAGCAAGCGAGGCCGCTCCATATTCTGCGAGCGGCGGCCTTGGCGACGTTATGGGCGCTTTACCCAAAGCAATAACTGAAATTGATGAAAATATAGAAACCGAAGTTATACTTCCGCTTTACCGTTCTATGAGCGAATCATACAGACGTAAGCTTGTAAAAGTAATGGATATAAGCTTTAAGCTTTCATGGAGAAGCACGGGAGCATCGGTCTTTAAGCTTGAAAACGGCGGCGTTACCTACTATTTTATCGAGAATCATTATTATTTTGATAGACCCAATTTATACGGTGAGTGGGACGACGGAGAACGCTTTGCATTTTTCTCAATGGCTGTAATTGAATTTATAACGGCATGTGATAGAAAGCCGGACATCCTTCACGCCAATGATTGGCAAACGGCACTGTCTGTTATTTATTTAAAGACTAAGTATTGTGATAATTCAGAACTTTCTGCGATTAAAACGTTATATACGATCCACAATATTGAATATCAAGGTAAATTTGATAAAGCAATACTGGGAGATGTATTTGCCCTTGATCAGAAATTTTTAGCACACGTCGAATTTGACGGATGCATAAATCTGATGAAGGGAGCGATCGTTCTTTCGGATTACGTTTCAACTGTCAGCCCAAGGTATGCAGAGGAGCTGCAGGATGATTTCTTTGCATTTGGACTTGCAAGTATCATTAAAAGTGTTAACCATAAGCTTTCCGGAGTTGTTAACGGTATTGATTACAGTTATTTTTCACCCGAGCTTGGCGGAGATATATATGCTCCGTTTACAAAAAGGGGGGTCAAAGGCGGAAAGGCAAAAAACAAGAAAATGCTACAGGCTGATCTTGGATTTGAGATTCGTGCAGACGTACCGCTTATTGTTATGATCACAAGGCTTACATCTCAGAAGGGCATAGATTTGCTTATTCATATCATTGATGAGTTGCTTGAGAATGACGTACAGCTCGCCGTTCTTGGAACCGGTGAGAAGGAATATGAGCAAGCACTAAGCTCGATAAGCGAAAGGTATATGAATTTCAAAGCGGTTCTTAAATTTGACCGAGGACTTTCGAAGAAGATGTACGCCGGAGCGGATATGTTTATTATGCCGTCTAAAAGCGAGCCGTGCGGCTTAGCTCAGATGATAAGCTGCTCTTACGGTACCGTCCCTATCGTTCGCTCGGTTGGCGGTCTTTATGACACTATAATTCCATACGCCGATGAAAATTCAAACGGTTTTACGTTTGAAAATTATAATGCGCACGAGCTGCTCTTTACTGTTAAAGATGCACTGGAGGTGTATAAGAATCGCGAGGCATGGTTGGCTCTTGTAAAGCGTGCTATAAAAACCGACTTCTCATGGAGGAATTCTGCTACGAAATATATCATGATTTATAACAATTTATTAACTTGGTAGGAAATCATTAAATGGCAAAAACGCGAAATCCACAAAATGCAATCATAGAAAAAATAAAAATTACGAGGCAGGAGCTCAAGGAGAAAATCGAGTCAAAGCTCGTGACAAGGGGAGTATTAAGTCCCGCGGACGCAACCGATGAGCAACTGTATCAAGCTACAGTTTATGTAATTAAAGATATTATGATAGATGAGCGAGCCCGTTTTATGAAACGGGTAAAGAACTCCGGTGCAAAGAAGATTTATTATCTTTGTATGGAGTTTCTTGTCGGTCGTTCATTGAAAAACAGTGCTATTAACCTCGGCATTTACGATGACCTTTCTTCTGTTCTATCGGAATTCGGATCCTCCTTTGACAAGGTTTATTCGCATGAGGTAGACCCGGGACTTGGAAATGGAGGCCTCGGCAGACTTGCAGCGTGCTTTATGGACTCACTTACTGCACTCGATTATTCAGCAACCGGTTATTCATTGCTTTATGAGACCGGACTGTTCAGACAGAAGATTGTTGACGGTGAGCAGGTTGAGCTTCCAGACGAATGGCTTGAAAGCGGCGGAGCATGGCTTGTTCCTCATCCCGAAAACAGTTTTAGTATTAGATTCGGTGGTAAGATCGAAGAAAAGTGGGAAAATGGGGCACTTAAGGTATCTAATTATGAGTATGATGAGGTAAGGGCAATTCCGTATGATCTGCTCATTTCGGGAACTGTGACTAACGCTGTAAATAAGATACGCCTTTGGCGCGCGCGCAATGTTTTTCTCCAAAACGGCTATAGCGGACAGACGCAAAGCTCTTATGTCAAAAATCTTTCGGACTCATATAATGCGGAAGTAATTACAAAGCAGCTGTATCCTAAGGATGATTACGATGAAGGAAAGCTTTTGCGACTTTCACAGCAGTATTTCCTTGTTTCAGCTTCTTTGCAAAGTATAATTGCCGATTATTTCTCGGAAAAGGGCTCTCTTTCAGGCTTTGAGGATAACGTTGCGATTCACATTAACGATACACATCCCGCACTATGTATTCCCGAGCTTATGAGAATCCTTATGGATATTTACTCCTATTCATGGGATGATGCTTGGAAAATAGTCGTAAAAACTATATCTTATACAAATCATACAGTTCTGCCTGAGGCGCTTGAGTGCTGGCGAGTAGATCTTTTCGCGATGAAGCTTCCGAGAATCTTCAATATTGTCAATGAGATAAACCGCAGATTTACCGCCGACCTTTGGAATCTTTATCCCGGAGATTGGGACAGAATATCAAGAATGGCTATTATAGCTTATAATCAAGTAAGAATGGCTAATCTTTCGGTTGTTGCTTCTCATACCGTAAACGGCGTTTCTAAGCTTCACAGTGATATCTTAAAAAAGACGGTGTTCCATGATTTTTATAAGATGACCCCCTGGAAGTTTACAAACGTTACTAACGGAGTAGTGCACAGACGTTGGTTGAACGCGGCGAATCCCGCGCTTGCAAATTTCCTCGATGAGCTTATAGGCAGTGAATTCAGAGAAGATGCGTCTAATCTGATAAAGCTCATGGAATACAAGGATGATCCTGCCGTTCTCTCGCGCATTGCTGACATCAAGCATTTTAATAAAGAGACGTTTGCATATCATATTTATAATAAAACAGGCAAACGCATTGACCCGGATTCCATATATGATGTGCAAATAAAGCGTATGCACGAATATAAGCGGCAACTTCTTAATATGCTGAAGATAATCTCTCTTTATAATGAGCTTGTTGAAAATCCTAACGCGGATATTCCGCCGCAGACGTTTATATTCGGTTGTAAGGCGGCACCCGGATACGCTATGGCCAAAAAACTTATTAAGCTAATATGGTTCCTTTCAGAGGAGCTTGAACGTAATCCTATAACTAAAAACAGACTTAAGATTGTATTTGTAGAGGATTATAATGTGTCTTTAGCAGAAGTCCTTATTCCTTCTTCCGATGTTTCCGAGCAGATTTCACTCGCCGGTAAGGAAGCAAGCGGAACAGGATGTATGAAGCTTATGATGAATGGAGCTATCACCCTCGGTACGCTTGACGGAGCAAACGTTGAAATTCTTGACGCTGTCGGAAAAGAAAATATGTACATCTTTGGTCTGAATACCCATGAGGTAGATGAGCTATGGAGAAACGGATATTCTTCCCGCGACTATTATCATAGCTCTGAAAATGTCAGAAGAGTTGTTGACCGACTTCTTTATCCTATTTGCGGTCAGGATTTCTCGCATATATACGAGTATCTTCTTAACGGTGAATACGGAGTTGCCGATCCGTTTATGTGTCTTGCAGATTTTGATTCTTATCTTTATTCCTACAAGCGAATACTTGCGGATCATAAATCGAGTGATGATTGGTCACGTAAGTCGTTGATTAATACGGCAGAGAGCGGTATTTTTGCATCTGATAACAGTATTGTAAAATATGCAAGTGAGATATGGCATGCCGATCCTGTATATAAATATGGTAGGTAGAACTTGTATGCTATCTGAAGTATTTAGAATCTCCGAGCTTGACTTTGCGTGTGCCGGCGGACATATTCAATACGGTCATAACGGTGAGCTTAGCGACTCGGGCGCGTTTGATATCGGGGAGTCAGCTAAAATTTTAGTTAAGATCCCAAGACAGATGGCGGCGAGGTCTGTGCAAATGTTGATTTATAATGAATCGCTTGATGCCTGTTTATCCAACTCATTTTTGAAGTTATTCGGTTTTGATACTGTTTTTGATCTGTATGAATTGAATATTCCTAAATTGGAAAATGGACTATATTTCTATTCGCTCAGGATCGAGACTTATTACAGCACTTTCTATGCTGTTAAAAATGACTGCGGTATATACTTTGATCACACTGAGCATTGTGATTTTCAAATATCCTTTTCGGATTTTGCTTATTCTGAGCCCAATATATACGGCGGTGTGATTTATCATATATTCGTTGACCGCTTTGCTAAGGGGAAGAAAAAAAATCTAAAGTCGAATTCTATACGCGTGGCGGACTGGGATGCTGAAATTCCGGAATATCCGACTTATCCCGGAGCTCCGCTTAAAAACAATTACTTCTACGGCGGAGATCTCTATGGAATTTCGGACAAGCTCGATTATTTAAAATCACTGGGTGTATCGGTCATATATTTGAGTCCAATATTTGAATCAGCGTCAAACCATAAATACGATACGTCTGACTATATGCGCGTTGACGAGGGATTTGGCGGTGATATGGCGCTCGAAAATTTGATACAAAAAGCACGCAAAGTGGGAATATCTGTTATCTTGGACGCCGTATTTAATCATACCGGTGCAGACAGTATCTATTTTAATAAATTTAATTCTTATAGTTCTCTGGGCGCTTACCAGTCGGAATCGTCTCCGTATTATTCTTGGTTTGATTTCAAGGATCATCCGAATGATTATACCTGTTGGTGGGGGATAAGCATTTTGCCGCGTATAAATCCTGACAAAAAGGAATGTGGAAATTATTTTGTCGGAAAAGGCGGTGTTGTAGAAAAATATGCGGAAATGGGAATATCGGGACTCCGCCTCGACGTTGCGGATGAGCTATCCGACTCCTTCATTAGCTCGGTTAAGAAAAAGCTTGAAGAAAAGCGTAGTCCGTCAATTCTTTACGGAGAGGTATGGGAGGATGCGTCCAATAAGATAGCATATGGGAAAAGAAAACGCTATTATCTTGGCAACGAGCTTGACGGAGTTATGAATTATCCGTTGCGAACCGGAATTATTGATTATTTGCGTAACAAGCGCACGGACGGCCTCAAATACGCGCTGACAGAAGTTATCAATAACGCACCGACCAGAATTCGTAATATGCAGATGAATCTTCTTGGCTCTCACGATACCTTAAGAATAATTACGGCGTTGGCAGGAGAGGACCCGGGAGGAAAGAGTAATGCATACCTTTCTAAAAAGCGGTTAAGTCAGAATGAATATCAAAAGGGAGTCAAGCTTCTTAAAATGGCTTATACTGTCATAGCAACGCTGCCGGGTATTCCGTCGGTATATTACGGTGATGAGGTCGGGGTCGAGGGGTATTCAGATCCTTTTAACCGATTGACCTATCCATGGGGGAGAGAGGATAAAAACATACTTTCTCACTACAGAAGAATGGGCGAAATAAGAACAGAACACGAGGTTTATAAAAAAGGTATATATAAGCTTTTATACCTCGACTGTGATGTCCTGTGCTTTGTGAGAATTGATGGTGAAAATAGATATTTTACTGTCTTGAATAACTCCGAAAGAAATCTTATCGTAAAACTTCCGATGGCTGTGCCCGGATTGATTAGCAGATGTAAAACTTCTGTTTTTAACCTTTTGCCTTTTACCTCAGAAATTATTATGGCTAATAATACAGTCAACATAGGTATATTCAAAAATGAAAGGAATTGCTAAATAAAATTTGGCAGAAAGCAACAATGTTATTTACACTTATTGGTATGCCCGGTTCGGGAAAAACGTGCATGAGCCGCGCTCTGGCAGGAAAAATCGGTATCAAAACACTTGATGCAGATAGAGTTATTGAAGCTGAAATCGGTAAGAAGCTTCACCAGATCATTGCGGAACAGGGACTTGATGAGTTCAGAAAAATTGAGGAGGAAGCATTACTTTCGATAAATGAAGATAATGCCTTGCTTGCAACGGGCGGCAGTGCGGTTTATTATGACCGTGCAATGCAACACTTTAAGGCACTTGGAAAGGTTATCTATCTTTACGTTAGCTTTGAGACTATGCTTGAGCGCTTGGGAGACTATTCAAAGCGCGGCTTGGTTATGCGCCCCGATCAGACGATAAAGGATCTTTATGATGAGCGTGCCGTTTTGTATGAAAAATATGCTGATATAACGATAAATTGCGACGGTAATGAATATCATAAGTATCGCGCCGAGCTTATAAATGCAATAAAAGCTTCAACGAAATAACATAAAAGACTCGTTTATACATAGCAGAGATGTGACTGTGTACAAACGAGTCTTATACTTATGAATATATCCCGACAATATAACGCAGAACCTTTTGAATCTCGTTTATATCGGATTTTTTATTTAAATATGAAAGGCTTGCTCTGACCGCTCCTCCGTTAACTGTACCGAATGTTTTATGTGCAAGCGGAGCGCAGTGCAGGCCGCCTCTTGTGCATATTCCGTGCTTGTTTAGCCGTAGCGAGATAAATTCGGACGGAATGTTCTTCACGTTAAACGAGACGATCCCGTGACCGTACTCGTATACATATATATTGGGGATGCTTGAAATTGCATCAGCCGTATATTCCGTAAGCTTATTAACCCGTTCGGTTATGCATTCCATTCCTTCTGCATTAATATAGCGGACTCCGTATAGCAAGGAGACGATAGCGGGTGAGGGAAGTGTTCCCGCCTCGAATCTCTCCGGTAGCAGCTCCGGCATATTTAGGTTTGTTGAGTCGTTCCCGCTTCCTCCTTCGAACACAGTATCTCTTTTTAGATCGTCAGAGAACACGCAGAACCCGATCCCCTGAATTCCGAAAAGAGCCTTGTGTCCCGGCGCGCACAGTACGTCACAGTAATTTTCTTTTATATTTATTTTTTCATGTCCGATCGATTGCGAAGCGTCCACAATTAATTTAAGATTGTGTTTTTTTGCAACTTTTGACAGAATCGGAAGCGGAATGCATCGACCTGTGACGTTTGATGCGAGAGTCGATACGATACAGCTCGTATTGCTCCTTATGCAGGATTCGATATTTGCCGTAATATCGCCGGATGATGCGAAAACGGAATATTCTATACCGGACTTTTTGCTCTCGGCATAGATCGGGCGCAAGACAGAATTGTGCTCTATATCGGAAATGATAACGTGAGAATTAGCGGGGACCGTTGTTTTTATTGCGATGTTAAGAGCGTGTGTTGCGTTTTGCGTGAAGACAACTCTTTCCGGGGCGTCTATTCCGAGAAAGGCGGCAATTTCCTCTCTTGCTTCATAAATTTTTTCGCTGATTTTCAGCGACATTGCGTGCGAGCCTCTGCCGGGATTTCCGCAATACCGCTCGACGCATTTTTTTAGCTCGCGAATAACGCACTTGGGTTTAGGAAAGCTTGTTGCGGCATTATCTAAATAAATCATTTTTCATATTATGGAATACTTAATACCCCTACCGTTTAGCGCGGCAACCGCTCTGTAGTGATCAGCCGCCTTGATTTTTACACCGTACGTGCATCCGCCGGATCGTTCCAAATCCTCAAGTTTTGTAATTTCGGACTTGACTCCGGCACGTTCAAGGATCTTTTTTGCCTTAATTGCGTACGTTACAGAGGTTACGGTAATCGTTAATGTATTCAACCTCATTCATCTCCTTGAGCTTGCTTTTCTTTTGCAATCATATATAATAATTGCATTAACAGTTTATGTTAAAAATATTGCAAAGTTACAGTTTTTCTTTCAAAACACTAGACATTTCTAAAACAATATGATATACTAATATACAAAGATTTTAATCGGAGAATCGGCAATGGACGTAATTAAGCTTGTTCCTACCGAATATTTCGGATCAAACACTTATATTATCATCTCCGGCTCACAGGCGGCTGTGATAGACCCATCGATTGATTTTGATGAGGCGATGGAGAAGATAGGGAACAGTGAGTTGACGTTTAAATATATATTTGTTACTCACGCGCACTTTGATCATATTTATTCGATTGACTCTTGGGTTAACGCAACTGATGCTGAGGTTATAGTCGGCGCGCAGGATGCCGCGGCACTTTCTGATGCCGAGATCAACTGTTATAGCTTGTTTATGAACCGGACGGCAGGATATTACGGCGAGTATAGAACGGTGGCTGAAGGGGATCATATTCAGATCGGTTCCGAAATTCTGTATATTATGCTCACTCCGGGTCATACGCCCGGCTCTATATCTTTGCTTACCGATAAAGAAATATTTGTCGGTGATGTCATTTTTGCAGGCGGTGGATACGGTCGGTTCGACCTTCCGGGCGGTGATGCACGAATTCTTGTCAATTCAATTAAGAGGCTGACCTCGCTCTCTCAAGATCTTGTCGTTTATTCGGGGCACGGCAACAAAACAACAATACGAGAATACAAAAGAAACTTTTTATAGAAAAGAGAAGGACATGGAAGAGGTAAAAAGCAATTTCATTCACGATATTATTGATAAGGATATTGCGGATAATCCAAGCTTAAAGATTCATACGAGGTTCCCTCCGGAGCCGAACGGATATCTTCATATCGGTTCTGCAAAGGCTATTTGGATCAATACGGTGACCGCAAAAAAATACAACGGTCTTTTTAATCTCAGATATGACGATACCAATCCCGCCAAAGAGGATAATGAGTACGTAGAGAGCATATATGAGGATCTTAAGTGGCTGGGCTGCGAGCCAAACGGTGGCGTTTTCTACGGATCGGATTATTTTGATAAATGCTATGAATATGCTGTAAAGCTTATTAAGGACGGTAAGGCGTACGTATGCGACCTCAATGCGGATGAGATGAGGGAATATAGAGGAACGCTTACAGAACCGGGAAAGAACAGCCCCTACAGAGACAGAAGCATAGAAGAAAATCTTGATCTCTTTGAAAGAATGAAAAACGGAGAATTTGCTGACGGCTCCAAAACTCTCAGAGCTAAGATTGATATGGCATCGTCTAACATGAACCTGCGTGACCCTGCGATATACAGGATCGTTCACACGGATCATCACAGGCAGGGAAATAAATGGTGTATATATCCCCTTTACGACTACGCTCATCCTATTCAGGATGCACTCGAGGGAATCACACATTCTCTTTGTTCTATCGAATTTGAGAATCACCGTCCGCTCTACGAGTGGGTTGTAGATAATATTGGCTTTGAGAACAAACCAAAGCAGCGCGAATTCGCGAGATTGAATGTAACTCATACCGTGATGTCGAAAAGATACCTGCGTCAGCTCGTTGAAACGGGACTTGTCGACGGATGGGATGATCCGCGTATGCCAACTCTCTGCGGTTTGCGTAGAAGAGGATATACACCGGCTTCTATCTTTGATTTTGTTGCGCGTGCCGGAGTTGCTAAGACATATAGCGTGGTTGATTATGAGCTTCTTGAGCACTGTATACGCGAGGAGCTTAATGCAGTTGCGTTGCGTAAAATAGCGATACTTCATCCGATCAAAGTGGTTATTACTAATTATCCCGAGGATAAGACAGAGTATTTTGAAGTCTCAAATAATCCCGGAGATCCTAACGCGGGTGTAAGAAAACTTGCATTTACAAGAGAACTTTATATAGATGCAGATGATTTTGCAGAAGTTCCTCCGCCCAAGTTCTTCAGAATGAAGCTTGACGGAGAGGTAAGACTTATGGGGGCTTACATTGTAAAATGCAACGAGATTGTCAAGAACGATGACGGAAGCATCAAAGAAATAAGATGTACTGCTGATCTTGAAACCGGTAACGGCGTTCCTGCGGACGGAAGAAAGGTAAAGGGAACGATTCATTGGCTTTCTAAGGATAATTGCCTTGACACCACGGTTATGATTTACGATTTTCTTTTCGATATAGAGAATACTGCGGACATTCCTGAGGGAAAGACCTTTGACGATTATCTTAACAGAAATTCTGTTACAAGGATCGACAATGCGAAAATAGAGCCTTCGCTTGCAGATGCGGCTCCATCTGATAAATTCCAGTTTGTCAGATGCGGATACTTTGTAAAAGATACAAAGCATGAAAATACCTTCAACCGCATAGTCGGTTTGAAAGATAGTTTCCCTAAGCAGAAATAATATTTTGCGCCGCCACATCATGTGGCGGCGCTGTTGACGGATATGAAACTTAAGAAATTTATAGACTACGTATTCTTTTATATAACAGTTCCCAGATGTGTCGGATGCGGAAGCAAGCTTTCGAGAACGGATAAGGCGTTATGCGCAGAGTGTCAAAAGGAATATTTGAACGTTAAAAACAGAAATTGTTCTCGCTGTGCAAAAAAACTTGAGAACTGTATTTGCTCAAACGCATATCTTGAAAGTCACGGCGTGCGTGAACTTGTTAAGGTTTTTCGGTATACAAGAGAAGGGGAGCCGCCTTCTAATATGGTAATATACAGTCTTAAAAGAGATAACAGAAAAGATGTTCTAGACTTTCTGACGAATGAACTTAGAAATGCACTTGAAAGCTCATATGATAATGCGGGGGAATTTGTTTTTACAAATGTTCCGAGACGTCCCGTTGAGGCAAGAAAATACGGGATCGATCATGCTCGTTTGTTATCCAAGTCGTTAGCAAAACGTTTTTCTGCCGAATATTATCAACCGATTATTTCTAAATCCAAGAAACCTCAGAAGAAAACATCCGGAGATGAAAGGCTAAAAAATGCGCGGTTTAAATTGAAGAAAAGCGTTAAGAATCTAAGCGGAAAAACAGTGGTGATCGTCGACGACGTAGTAACAACAGGCGCATCAATGTCTGCATGTACTATGCTGCTTCGTGCTCTTGGCGCAAAAAAAGTGATTGGTGCCGTTATCTCGATAGCGTACAAGGATAGCTACACACCGTTTGATAAAAGTGATAGATTTAGTTTAAACTGACGATCAGGTAATGTGAGAAATATTCTTTAAAACCTAACTTCTAAAGTAAAAAACGGGAAGTATAAAAACACACAAATACTAAATATAAATAATGTTATTTTTTTGTCGCAAAAGTTTATGAATTTTATTGACTTTTTGTTTGTTCTGTGATAGAATGTAGAGAGTGAAAAGTATGCGTATTTGCCAAAGAAGGAGCAAGATTCGTACTTCGTTTTCTTTGGTTGCGTTTTACAGTGGATTTTGCCCTGATATATATCGTCAGAGCAGTTTAGAAAATAGGTAACAAATAAATTTATACATAAAGGAGTTGTTTTAATGGCTACAGTTGTAATCATGCCTCGTCAGGGCCAGAGCGTTGAGAGCTGTATAATCACCGCTTTCAACAAGAAGGTTGGAGATACGGTTGCAGTCGGAGAAATTCTTTTCTCTTACGAAACCGATAAATCCTCTTTTGAAGAGCCTGCTCCTGTCGAAGGAAAAATACTCGCAATTTTCAGGGAAGAGGGCGACGACGTTCCTTGCCTTGAAAACGTGCTTGTAATCGGTAATGACGGAGAGGACGTTTCTGCGTTTGCACCTAAGGCTGAAGCGGAGGAACCTAAGGCTGAGGAGGTAAAAGAGACCGCTCCCGCGGCAGCGCCAGCTGCTCCTGAGGCAGTGGCAACGGCTACGGCTTCGGTTTCCGGTAACGTTTCCATTTCTCCCCGTGCAAGACTTCTCGCAGAGAAGACCAATGCTGATCTTCTTAAGGCTGTTCCTACAGGCCCGAACGGAAGAATAATCGAAAGAGACGTTCAGAAGCTCGTTGATATGGGTCTCACCGTATCTTCCGCGGCTAAGGCTGAATATACGTCGGCGGTTGAAGGAAGCGGTATTAACGGCAAGGTTACTCTTAACGACCTTAACGCGCCTATCGCTCCCGCAGCTGAAGCAGCTGTTCCGTCTGCGATTCCCGCATATGAAGACGTTAAGCTTTCCAACGTTAGAAAGGTTATCGCAAAGTCGATGCATGCATCTCTTTCTAATATGGCTCAGCTTACTCTCAATACTTCGTTCGATGCGACGAAGCTTATGGCTCTCAGAGCGTCGCTTAAGGCAGGTGCAGAGAAGATGGGTGTTGCTAATATCACCCTTAACGATATGATTCTCTTCGCAGTTTCCCGTGTAGTTAAGAATCACAGAGATCTTAACGCTCACTACCTTGACGACGTGATCAGATACTTCAATACGGTTAATCTCGGTATTGCCGTTGACACTAACAGAGGACTTCTCGTTCCTACCGTATTCGGCGCTGAAAAGCTTTCGCTTAACGAGCTTTCTAAGGTTGCTAAGGCTGTTATCACAGAGGCTCAGTCCGGTACGATTAGTCCTGATAAGCTTCAGGGCGGTACGTTTACAGTAACCAATCTCGGTTCGCTTGGCATTGAGAGCTTCACTCCTGTTATCAATCCTCCTCAGACTGGTATACTCGGTGTTGATACTATTACCAAGAGAATTAAAGAAGTGAACGGACAGGATGTTACCTATCCCGCAATGGGACTTTCGCTTACCTTTGACCACCGTGCACTTGACGGAGCGCCTGCGGCTAAGTTCTTAAAGGAGCTTTGCTTCGCACTTGAAAACTTCGATCTTCTGCTCACTAAGTAATAACGGAGGCTTGTAATGTACGATTTGATAATTTTAGGCGGCGGACCTGCCGGTTATAACGCGGCAGAGCGAGCAGGACACGCAGGACTCAAAACTCTTGTCGTAGAGGAAAGAGCTCTTGGCGGCGTATGTCTCAACGAGGGATGTATTCCCACGAAAACGCTTCTTTATTCCGCAAAGATTTACGACTATGCTAAGCACGGCGAGGATTACGGAGTAAAGTTCGGCTCTGCATCGATCGATCATGGATTCGTTGTAGAACGCAAGAACAAGGTTGTAAAGCAGCTTGTATCCGGAGTCGGCGCAAAGCTTAAGAAGGCAGGCGTTGAGGTTGTCAGCGCATCCGGTGTTATTAAGGAAAGAAATGCAGACGGATTCGTCGTAGTTGCTGAGGGTAAGGAGTATGTTGGAAAGCAGCTTCTTATCGCAACCGGATCTTCCGCGGCGCTTCCTCCGATCGACGGTCTGCAGGATTCTTTAAAATCCGGATTTGCACTTACCAACAGAGAAGTTCTTGATCTCAAGGAGATTCCCAAGACTATCGTTATCGTTGGTGGCGGCGTAATCGGCTTGGAGATGGCATCCTACTTCAATTCCGTAGGCTCTAAGGTTTACGTTGTCGAAATGATGGATCACATTGCAGGCGCTACTGACCGTGAAATTTCCAAGATGCTTGAGAAGGAGTATGCTAAGCGGGGAGTTGAGTTTATTCTCGGCGCAAAGGTTACTTCTATAAAGAATAACGCAGTTACATATGAAAAGGATTCCAAGGTTACCGAAATCAAGGCTGACTACGCACTCGTATCGATAGGACGACGTGCAAGAACTGCCGGAATCGGATGCGAAAACATAGGACTTAAACTTGAGCGCGGTGCTATCGTAACCAATGAATTCGGAAAAACCAACGTTCCGGGTGTATGGGCTGCCGGTGACGTAAACGGAAAGTCTATGCTTGCTCATACCGCATACCGCGAGGGTGAGGTTTGCATAAACAATATACTCGGTAAAAAGGATAGAATCAATTACAATTCTATCCCTGCAGTAATATATACCAATCCCGAGGTGGCTTCGGTTGGCGAGACTACCGAATCTATCAAGGAAAAGGGAATCGATGCATCCGTTGAGACCGTTACGCTTAAGTATAGCGGACGCTATATAGCAGAGAACGAGCACGGCAACGGCGTTGTTAAGATCATTACCGATAACAAGCATCATAATATTATCGGTGTTCATATGATCGGAAGCTATGCATCGGAAATTATCTACGGTGCCGCAATGATGGTAGAAACGGAGATGCGCGTTGCTGACGTTCAGAAGCTCGTATTCCCGCATCCCACCGTATGCGAAGTAATCCGCGAAGCAATGTTTATGGAAAAAAATTAAATAAGGAGATAAATAAAATGCCTAAGAGTCAATACGTTGATCCCGGCAAAGCCTTCGAGTCTGGTTACATTCATTTTGAGGATATTCCCGTATGCCAATACAAGAAGACTCTCGCTGAGGAGAAAAAGATTTACACCAAAGAGGATTTCGTTCGTATTTATCGCGATATGGCTATTATCCGTGAATTCGAGACGATGCTCAACGACGTTAAGACCAAGTCTAATTACAACGGCGTAGAGTACAACAACCCCGGTCCCGCGCACCTTTCTATCGGACAGGAGGCGTCGGCTGTCGGTGAAGCTTACAGCCTTGACATCAACGACCTTTCCTTCGGTTCTCACCGTAGCCACGGCGAGATACTTGCTAAGGGTCTTTCTTCGATTCACAAGCTTGATGACAAGGAAGTTTACGACATAATGAAGGAGTTCCTTGACGGCTCGGTTCTTTCCGTTGTTGAGAAGCATATGAATGCTAACGGCAACATTAAGGAACTTGCTATCAACTTCCTTCTTTACGGCGCACTCGCTGAGATCTTCGCTCGTAAGACCGGTTTCAACCGCGGTCTCGGCGGATCGATGCACGCGTTCTTCATTCCTTTCGGACTTATGCCCAATAACGCAATCGTTGGCGCATCTGCTCCTATTGCGCTCGGTGCTGCACTTTACAAGAGAGCAAACAGCAAGCCCGGCATCATCGTTTCTAACTGCGGTGACGGCGCTACCGGACGCGGACCCGTTCTTGAATCGCTTAACTTTGCATCCATGGACCAGATCAAGAAGCTTTGGGGTATGGACGGCAAGTACAGCGACGCAGGACTTCCGATCCTCTTCAACGTATTTAATAACCACTACGGAATGGGCGGTCAGACCCGCGGTGAAACGATGGGTTATGATATGGTTGCCCGTCTTGGCGCAGGTTTCAATCCCGAACAGATGCACGCAGAGCGCGTAAACGGTTACGATCCTCTCGCAGTTATCGACGCTGTTACTCGTAAGAAGGAGCTCCTTCTTGCAGGTAAGGGTCCCGCGCTTCTTGATGTTGTTACCTACCGTGTATCCGGTCACTCTCCCTCCGACTCGTCTACCTATCGTACTGCTGAGGAGATCGAGGCTTGGAAGGCATCAGATCCTATCCTTGCATTTAAGAATAAGCTTATCAAGGGTAAGATCGCAACCGCAAACGAGCTTGAGACCATCAACGTGCAGATCACGAGCCGCATGACCGAGACCATGAAACTTGCTATAAACGATGATATCTCTCCGAGAATGGATCTTAACAAGGAGCCCGATGCAATCGCTTCTATTATGTTCTCTAACCAGAAGGTTAAGAATATGGATCCCACCCGTGAGCCTGAGATGCTTCTTCCTAAGGAAGAGTGCCCCAGAGTTAAGGAGATCGCAGGTAAGGTTCGTACCGCGAAGGATGCAAACGGAAAGCCTGTTTCCAAGATGAAGATGTATAACGTTTGCGATGCGCTCTTTGAGCCTATCATCGATAAGTATTATGAGGACTCAACTCTTATCGCATACGGTGAGGATAACAGAGACTGGGGCGGCGCATTCGGTGTTTACAAGAAGATGACCGAGGCTGTTCCTTATCACAGATTCTTCAACTCTCCTATTTCCGAGTCCGCTATAGTAGGCTCTGCAGTTGGATACGCAATGTGCGGCGGCCGCGCTATCGTTGGGCTTATGTATGCTGACTTCATCGGTTGTGCAGGT